>CAYYUW010000078.1:0-6563 GCA_964474985.1 uncultured Alistipes sp.
TTGTCGCGGGCCTCGACGATGATGTTGTCGACACCGTTGATCGTAACGTCGTAGGTGTACCAGTGGTTGCGCTCGACGCTGTAGTTGTTGAAGTCGTTCTTGCTGAAGTCACCGAGGTGGATAGTGTAGGAGACATCGCCCACATACTGGATATCCTTGTGGGTACCCTCGTCGGCTGCAGGCGTGCTGGTATCACCCTCCTGCGTTGCAGGATCGTTGGCAACGAACTCGGTGTACTTGCCGTGGATGACTACATAGGCTCCGTTGTCGGGAGCATTGACGAAACCGCCGATATGCGCGCCTTCGGCGTTGACGGCCTTCTTGTCACGGTCGTGATAGGTGGCCGCATCGCCCTTGCTGTTCTGCAGGCTCTCGAGCATATAGAAACTGAAAAACATCGGGTTGGCCAAAGAGAACTGCTTGTCGGTTATGGTTTCGTATTGCTTTTTATCGAGTTCGAGAACATTGCCCGTATAGTGCTGCTCGCACGCTTTGGGCAGGTTGTACAGGTCGTAGCTGGTAGGCTCGAACTGGACGTTGGGATTGCCCACGTGCAGGTTGAAGTCTATCTTGGCATACGGACGGCGCAGACGGATGTAAGTGTTGACCGTTCCCTCAGCGCCCACGATGATCTTGCCGTCATCGCTGGCACGGCCCGTAAACGGCACGGTGGTGCCGAGAGGCTCGAGCGTCAGCTCCTTGGCAACGAACATCTGATTCACAAATACATCGCGGCCGCCACGGAAGGCCACATCCAGCGCGGACTCGTCCTCAGCAAGTCGCGTATCGGGGTTGGCGACAGCGTACAGATATATCTCCGAACCCGCAGTAGGGGTAGTTTGCCCCGACTCAAGACCGTCTTTGACATTGATCGTACCGGTATAGGTGCGCGAGTAAGACTGGCTGACGGTCATATTCAGGTCGGTAACCTCCGCCTTCTTGAGAGCGTGTCCATCTGCGTCGAACAGGTATATGATAAGTTTCTGTATGTCGGATTCCACCGCCTCGGTGGCACGGGTGTCAAGCTCGATCATATCGTTGGCCTGAACCTCGAACTTCAACTTGAGCGTGCTGACTGCACCTCCCTTGTCGAAGTCGTCGACATCATCCTTCTGGCACGAGGTAAAGGCCAAGGCCAGCACAGATGCTAAAACAATGCTTGCATATTTCATAATCTCACTAATATCAAATGTTAATCGAATGTTATCGAATTGGAAATCTCAGTCCACGGCCATACACGAATCGTAGCGGCCGTATTGAAGTTCAGATTTTCATATTTGAAACCGTAGTTGTAAACACGGTTCGGCAGGAACTCCTTGGCCGACTTGATAGCATAGCCGACAGTACCGTCGGAAAAAGAGAACGTGATGCGGAAAAACTTGTTCGTGCCGCCGAAATTCGCCGGATTGACAAGCATCAGTATACTCTCGTTCAAGTCATAACCGCCGTTACCGCTAAGTACTTCATTGATCACCTTGGGCTTGGCGGCGGGATTGACATACAGGATGTTAGTCACAATGTTCGGATCGAACGTCACTTTTTCTTCCGGCTTGGTCAGATCGGCTGTGAACACACCTCCGAAAACAGCCGTACGGTCAGTCTGGATAGTATTGGGATCGACCGTCGTGACATTTCCCTCAGTCGTCGACAGCGCCGTGATCGCCTCCATAGACACATTGTGGATCGTACGCGCAGGAGCATCCGCACGCGTATCCTTGACGCAGAAACGTATATAGGCAAACGGATTTTTGAACGTCGCCCTCAGGCGGCCCCACCGCTTGCCCGCATCCGGCTTCAAAACTTCGCACTTCGCCATAGTGAAGGCTTCATCGCGCAGCAAACCCGTCTGCTGGTGCCTCAGGCGCGCCTTGACAGTGGTAGTGCCGTTAGTGGCACCCGTAATCACCCTGTACGGGTAATACATATAGAACGTGTGCTTATCGGCAGCAGCATTGAACTGAACCGGCGTCACCACCACAACGCTCTTCTCTCCATTACACTTGTCAGGCAGATCCACCCGAATATTGGCACATTCGGTCTCAGCACAGAACATTCCCACAGCGTCGCCGGCCGTCCACGTAACATGGTTGTCGGCACTCAGCGACGTACGCGTATCCTCGCCCATATCGATCGAGACATACTCGCCCGAGGGTATGAAAGCAGGATCCACCTTCTTCTCTTCCTCTTCGCAGCCGGCAAATGCAAGCACCGCCAACGCAAGAGCCCAAATCTTCTTATTCATAGTCTTGTACATTTATTCTTTGCCTTATTCTTCCCATTCATCACCTCCCGGTTCCGGGTCAGTAGTCTCAAACTGCCCTGACCCCGCAAAGCCTCGCTCGACGGCTACGGTCAATACCCGAGCCGCAGGCGCCTCGTAAGGCTCCTTCTGGTTCCTCGGCTTTTGTTCACTTTTAATCATACCCACTATATTTTTTTAGTTTGTTATTATCTCTCGAAAATTAACTCCTCAAAATCCGCTGCGCCAAGAACGATATCGGCAGAATTGCAGCGCACTGCGAAGGAACGAGACTCACTGAAACGACCAAACGCCTCAGGACCAGCCACTGCAGCTGCCCAAGGTGTCATTGCCGATGAAAAATCGGCAGCGTTATGTCCTGCGGCCCACAAAGGCCGTTTTGTATAAACGCACATTTTCGATCTCGTTCTCGCGGCAAAGATACGATAAATAAAATTTTTCACACCATAAATATCATTTTTTTTCGCCCCAACAGCAAAAAAATTTCCGGCCGCGGCTATACCTATATATTATATAGCCCCCGCAGCCGGAAGTCACAAAAAATGGAGCACCCCTGTAGCGATCAGGGGTGCTCCGGCAATCTTAAATTAGTTTATGGATGGTGGTGTGTGTCAATATCAGAGCTTCGGGCCGGCCTCTACCAGTCGCTTGCCCTCCTCGTTGGTCGTGAACTTGTTGAAGTTCTTGATGAAACGGGCTGCAAGATCCTTGGCCTTCTCCTCCCACTGCGAAGCCTCGGCGTAGGTGTCACGAGGATCCAGAATAGCAGGATCAACACCCGGCAGAGCCGTCGGCACCTTGAAGTCGAAGTACGGAATCATCTTGGTCGGAGCCTTGTCGATCGAACCGTCCAAAATCGCGTCGATAATGCCGCGAGTATCCTTGATCGAAATACGCTTGCCCGTGCCGTTCCAGCCAGTGTTAACCAGATAGGCCGTAGCTCCCGAAGCCTGCATCTTCTTCACAAGCTCCTCACCGTACTTCGTCGGATGAAGCGACAGGAACGCCGCACCAAAGCATGCCGAGAAGGTCGGTGTAGGCTCGGTAATTCCGCGCTCAGTGCCCGCCAACTTGGCCGTAAAGCCCGACAGGAAGTAATACTTCGTCTGCTCAGGCGTCAGAATCGATACCGGAGGCAGCACACCGAATGCATCTGCCGACAGGAAAATAACCTTCTTCGCCGCCGGAGCCTTCGATATGGGCTTCACGATATTCTTAATATGGTAGAGAGGATACGACACGCGCGTATTCTCCGTTACACTCTTGTCAGCAAAGTCGATCTTGCCGCTCTCGTCAACAGTTACGTTCTCAAGCAGCGCATCACGCTTGATCGCATTGTAAATGTCAGGCTCGGCCTCCTTCGACAGGTTGATAACCTTCGCGTAGCAGCCGCCCTCGAAGTTGAACACACCCTCGTCGTCCCAGCCGTGCTCGTCGTCACCGATAAGCAGTCGCTTGGGATCGGTCGAAAGCGTAGTCTTGCCAGTGCCCGACAGACCAAAGAAGATCGCGGTGTTCTTGCCCTCCATATCGGTGTTGGCCGAGCAGTGCATCGACGCCATACCGCGCAGAGGCAGCAGATAGTTCATAATCGAGAACAAACCCTTCTTCATCTCGCCGCCATACCACGTGTTCAGAATAACCTGCTCGTTGCATGCAAGGTTGAATACCGTAGCCGTCTCAGAGTTCAGACCCAACTCCTTGAAGTTCTCGACCTTGGCCTTCGACGCGTTGAACGATACGAAATCAGGCTCGCCGTAGTTCTCCAGCTCCTCCTCAGTCGGACGGATGAACATATTCTTTACGAAATGAGCCTGCCATGCAACCTCCATAATGAAACGCACCTTCAGACGAGTGTTGGGGTTGGCACCGCAGAAAGTATCCATAACGAACAGACGCTTGCCCGACAGCTGCTTGACGGCCAGCTTCTTCAGCTCGGTCCAAGTGCTCTCCGAGCAGGGCTTGTTGTCGTTCTTGTACTCGTCCGACGTCCACCATACGGTCTTCTCGCTGGCGGCATTCTTAACGAAAAACTTGTCCTTGGGCGAACGGCCGGTGTAGATGCCGGTCATAACGTTCACTGCTCCCAACTCGGTAACGACTCCCTTGTCGTATCCGGTCAGGCCGGCCTTGGTTTCCTCCTCGTACAGCGTCTCGTACGAAGGATTGTGCAGGATCTCCTTCACATCGGTGATCCCGTACTTGCTCAAATCAATTGTAGCCATAATTCATTTATTTTTTGTTAAACCTCTTTTTCTGTTCCGTGCAGCGCCCCGCATCCGAGGACCACTTTCACGGCGCAAAGATACGAAAAGTTTTACAATGTGAAAAAAATAACAATAAAATTATTCAAATAATTTAAGATATATTTAACATTGCACATAACACACTATTAATCAACGTCTCCCGATACCGTTTCGCATTTTTTTCGCGCAGCAGCGGAGCCGGATCGCCGGAATTGGATTATATTTGTGCACTGAACACCATGGGTATATACTTTCACATACCGTTCTGCAAGCGCATCTGCGCATACTGCGACTTCTTCCGCTGCACCGACCTGCGGCTTCTCGACCACATCCTCGCCGCAATGCACCGCGAACTGCTCCTCCGCCGCGACTTCATCCCCGACCAGACCGTACGAACCGTATACTTCGGCGGCGGGACCCCCTCGCTATGCTCACCCGACCAGCTCGGCGCCCTGCTCGACCGGTGCCGCGACCTGTTCGACTGCTCGCAGCTCGAGGAGGTGACCGTCGAAGCAAACCCCGACGACCTGACGCCAGAATATCTCGCCTCGCTGCGCCGCGCGGGCATCGACCGGCTGAGCATCGGCATACAGTCGCTCGACGACGACATCCTGAAGCGTATGAACCGCCGCCACACCGCCGCACAGGCCGTGGCAGCCGTACGCGCGGCACGCGAAGCCGGCTTCGGCAACATCACCGCCGACATCATCTACGGCCTGCCCTTCGGCAGCGCCGGCGCGCTCGAGCGGACACTCGACGGCATAATCGCCCTGAATGTCGAGCACATATCGGCATACCACCTCACCATAGAGTCGGGAACCGCATTCGACCGTCTGGTCGCAGCAGGCCGCCTCGCACCCATAGACGAGGCCGAAAGCGAGCGCCAGTATCTCACCGTACACCGCACGCTGACCGAGTCCGGATACGAGCACTACGAGATATCGAACTTCGCCCGCCGAGGATTCCGCTCGCGGCACAACTCGTCGTACTGGCACTCGCAGCCCTATCTCGGCATAGGTCCCGCAGCCCACTCGTTCGACGGCGGCCGGCGCCGGATGTGGGCCGCATCGTCGATCGATGCCTACTTGGAAAACAAAGGCTTCACCGAGGAGCTGCTCACGGACCGCGACCGCTACAACGAGATCGTTATGACCTCGCTACGCTGCGCCGAGGGCATCGACCTGTGCGAAATCCGCAGCCGCTTCGGCGACCGAGGTCTCAGCCGCCTCAACGCCGACGCCGCCCGATTCATCGCCGCCGGCGAGCTTGTACACACCCAAAACAGCCTTGCCATACCACCCGAAAGGTGGCTCGCAAGCGACGCCCTGATAGCCGAACTGTTCGTCTGAATGCACCGCAATGCCAATGATTTGACTTTTTGGCCGAAAAATATTATTAAATTTTTTTAAAATTTGGAAACCTTGATTATATGTATTATTTTTGCAGATTCAATAACAGACTAACGAAAAATTAAGCACTCATAGAAAATTATGGAGAATAAGAAAATAACGGCTCCGGACTATCTTTTCGAGGTAAGCTGGGAAGTGTGCAACAAAGTCGGCGGTATACATACCGTAATTGCCACCAAAGCTCTGACTATGACCGAAAAGCTCGGAGACAAATACATTCTGCTCGGACCCGATGTCTATCGCGAAGTCGTAAACCCCGAATTCGAGGAGGATCCCAACCTGCTCAAACTATGGCGCCAAACCCTCTACAACGAGGGAATCCGCGTGCGCATCGGCCGCTGGAAAGTCAAGGGAAACCCGATCGCCGTGCTGGTCGACTTCTCGTCGATGCTCCCCCAAAAGGATGAAATACTCAAAGTACTGTGGGAAACCTACCGCGTGGACTCGATTAGCGGACAGTGGGACTACATCGAACCCGTCCTCTTCGGTTATGCCGCCGGACAGGTGATCGAAAGCTATATGGACACCTTCTGCGCCTCGAGCGACAAGGTCGTCGCCCACTTCCACGAGTGGATGACCTCGAGCGGCGGTCTCTACCTGCGCAAGCACTCGCCATACACCGCAACCTGCTTCACCACCCACGCCACC
>CAYYUW010000079.1:0-12237 GCA_964474985.1 uncultured Alistipes sp.
TCGCCGATATTTATACATAAACGGCAACCGTCATGCAGTACACGATAGCATTCCGCCCAAACTGCATTCAGATTATTTATATAACTCTCATAGCTATCGTGGAAACCGATTTGCCCGTCGTTCCCATAATCTTTCAACTGCCAATATGGCGGCGATGTGATTATAAGATGGACGGACTTGTCTTTTATACGGGACAAGTTGCGGCTATCTCCCTGTATCAGTCTATGCGTTGTTTTCATGTTCTGTCGTATTACGAGTATCTATTACCATTTGCAATGTCTTATCTGCCAAATCGGATTCTCCATGAATTATAGAGACAATTCTGTCGGCTAACCATAAGCAGAGCAAGTCTTCGGTTTTAACATCGAGAATCTGCGAGAGAGTTATTACTTGTTCCCGCTTCGCCCGACGCTCTCCGCGCTCGATGCGGCTATACATAGGCACGTCGATACCCAATGAAATTGCCATTTGGCGCTGTAGCAATCTACGGCTCTCACGCAACTCCTTTATCTTATCTCCGAACAACATCTTGAATCTATTTGTCATTATTTGGCAAATATAATGATTTTATTCCGAATTTAGATATGTCAGGTATATTTCTGCTGTCACAACTTACTGCTCAATCGAAACGATATCCGTTTCGATTGGAAAGAGGAGTACAAGGACCTTTTCGGAAAGTACGAGGTTTACGACGTACAGTATAATTACAAAATCTTCTTATCCTTTTGTCTCAGCGTTTTTAAAGAATCCTTTTCAATCGGTCCCGCCGGCCGCGCCGGAGTTTCGGCGGCTCAGAGATAGATCACTATTCCGGCGACGGCGGAGAGGCAGATTAGCAGTATGGGGTTCACCTTGCGGATCGAGGCCAAGAGCGTGGCGGCGAAGAGCGCCCAGCTCCACAGGTCGATGAAGTTGGGATCGTCGTCGCTGGCGGGGAATATGAGCAGCAGCGCGGCGGCGCCGATCATACCTATTACGACGGGCTTCATTGCCGACATAGCACTGGTGACGTAGCGGTTGGAGCGCAGCTTCAGATAGAAGCGCGTGATAAGTATCATCAATGTGAGTGCCGGCAGGCATACGGCCGCCGTGGCCGTGACCGAACCCCAGAAGCCGGCTACCGAATAACCCACGTAGGTGGCCGAGTTGATAGCCACCGGACCCGGGGTCATCTGCGATATGGCTATTATGTCCGAGAACTGGCTGTTGGTCAGCCAAGCGTGCTGCACGACGGTTTCGTTCTGTATGAGCGACAGCATGGCGTAGCCTCCGCCGAAACCGAAAAATCCTATCTTGAGATAGCTGACGAATAGTTGCCAATAGATCATTTCGCGATGTTTTTACGACTGTTGTACAATTCGGCTATTAGACCTGCCGCGGCTGCGGCCAATATTAGAAGTATGGGCGAAAATCTCCAATGCCATATCGCCACTGCGGTCAGTGCGGCTATCGCGTAGCGCCAAATGCCCATTCCGCGGGCGAGCGATATGATCGGGCTGATGATCAGCGCCACGACGGCCGGCCGCATACCCTTGAATGCTGCATCGACCACGGCGTTGTCGCGTATATGGCTGAAGTAGATCGCTATGACCAGTATTATCGTGAATGACGGCAGCACCACGCCCGCCAGCGCCGCCAATGCGCCGGCATAGCCGCGCATCTTGTAGCCGACAAATACCGAGGTATTGAGCGATATAGGCCCGGGGGCCGACTGGGCGAGGGTGAGCAGTTCCATAAACTGGTCGCGGTCGATCCAGCCGCGGTTGTCGATCACCTCGCGTTCGATCAGGGGGATCATTGCGTATCCGCCGCCGAAGGTGAAAATCCCGATCTTGAAAAACGACCGGAACATACGCCACAACTCTTTCATCGCCGGTCAGTTTCTATGCGGCAGCCGCGACGGCGGCGGCCGGTCAGGTTCATAACTCCCTCGATGAATGTCATCGGGTGCGTCGGGGCGCCCGGGAGCCACAGGTCGGGGCGGTGACGCTCGAAGAACGAGCGGTCGATCTCGGGGCTGTCGGCATACAGGCCGCCCGAGACGGCTTCGCTGCCTGCGACGATCAACACCTTGGGATCGGGCACCGCGGCGAAACATATCTCTAACGCTTCGGCCATATTGCGAGTCACGGGACCCGTCACCACTACTCCGTCGGCGTGGCGCGGCGAGGCGGTGAACTCGATGCCGAAGCGGCCGAAGTCAAAATTGACGTTGCCCGTGGCATTCAGCTCCATCTCCACCGAGGCGTCGCCTCCAGCCGATACCTCGCGCAGTTTCAGCGCGCGGGAGAAGAGTGCGGGGATTTCATCCCTGACGGATTCTCTGTCGAAGGGAATCTCTTCGGTCTGCGGCGTGACGACTAAATCCTCGCGGCGTGAGGCGCCGATGCGGTAGTCGGCCGTGAAACGCACCGCCTCGGGGGCGCGGCGCGCACACTCGCCGCAGAAAAGGCAGCGTCCCATATCGAGCGAAAAGGGCGCCGCCGTGATCGCGCCGCACGGGCACACCGCCTCTAACTCGCGCGCCGTACTTTCGGCGCAGAGGGTCAGCGAGGGGCGTCCGCGGAATATGTCGGGCAGCTGTACGGCGTCCAGATCGGGGATGTACTGGCGTCCGTGGCTGCGGAGTACTTTCAACTTGTCGAGTAGCATATCTTCGTTTTGTGTCGGTTTAGTGGTATGTGTCAGAGGTCGTGTCCGCAGTAGGAGAGATTGAAGCTCTTGTTGCAGATCGGAAAGTCGCTGATGCCCTCGCCGCGCACCGCCAGTGCCAGCGCCAGCCAGTTGTGCACCGAGGGGTCCTTGATGCGGTAGGTGCGCAGATGCCCCGCGGCATCGGTCACGGCTGCGTGGCAGCACTCGCCGCGCCACCCCTCGACCAGTGCCACGGCCATAGCATCGGGACGCAGCGCTGCCGACAGGTCGGGCGCCGGCGTGCCGGCCGAGCAGTCCAACGCGCCGAGCAGTTCGGTTACGGTGTCGGCCGACTGTAGCACCTCGCGGCACCGCATCATAAGGCGGGCCATAATGTCGCCCTGCTCCTTGACTATCGGGCAGTGCCGGATGCGGCCGTCATAGACGCCCCACGGGTGCGAGGCGCGTATGTCGCGCCGCAAGCCGCTCGAGCGGGCTGCCGGACCCACGCCGCCGATACGCATCATCTGCTGCTGGGTCACCGTGCCGCACTGCTCCAACCGCGAGAGTACCGATGCGGCGCTTTTGATATCGTGCCGCACCTCGTTGTAGCGGCGGCGTATCTCGGCGACGTTGTGCAGTATGGTCTGGCGCAGCGGCTCGGTTATGGGGTAGTCGGTTCCGCAGGGGCGGATCAATCCCTTGCCGAAGCGGTTTCCGCACCACAGCTGTGTGGTGTTGATAGTCATCGTGCGCAGTGCCTCGCAGGCCACCTGCCCCAGCTGGTAGCCGACATCCATACACAGTGCGCCGGTGTCGGCTATGTGCATCGCTATGCGCTCCAACTCGAGCGCCACGGCGCGTTCCACGGCGAGATTGCCGGCCGCAGAACTGTCGAAGCCCGAGAGTTTCTCGAAGCAGAGGGCCATTGCCGTGGCGTGGGCGACTGCGCTGTCACCGGCGACGCTCTCGGCCAGCAGCATCTGTCGCAGCCGGTTGCCGGCGGCCTCTATTTGAGGCTCGACGCCGCGGTGCTGGTAACCGAGCGAGATCTCGAGATGCAGCACCCGCTCGCCGTTGCAGATGAAGCGGAATGCCCCCGGCTCGATGATGCCGGCGTGTACAGGCCCGACATTCACCTCGTGCAGCGAGGCGCTCTCCATACGGTAGAAGGGGTATTCGTCGATCGTTCCGCTGCGCCGCGCGCTGTACGAGGGGTTGCGCAGCGGCTTGTCCCACGGCATATCTTCGAACCGCACGCCCCAGCGCTCCGTCAGGTCGCGTTCGAAGGGGTGCATAGCCGGAAAGTGCGCCGTCAGCGAGGGCAGAGCCTCGTCGTAGTAGCCGATGTCGTATGCCGCCGCCTCGATGCTGTGCCGTGCATCGTCGAGAAGCAGGCACCACACCCGCAGCCGCGACTTTTCGATCTGCGCGGCGAAGCAGTGCGCCACGTGGCAGGCGGGGTCGTTGAGGCGCCGGCTCATCCGGTCGTAAAACTCGGCGTAAGGGACCGTGGGGATCTGCCCGAGGTCGATCGCCGAACCGTTGTTATATGCGGTAAACCATTCCATGTTGTCAGAAATTAACTATGCTGTCGATCCAGCGGTCGAGCCACTCGGGCATCGTCAGTCCTATTACGAGTGCCGCACCCATCACCGCCAGCGCCGACCACGACAGTGCACGTGCGTGCTGAACCTCGGCGACGGGGCTTTGGTTGGGGTGATAGCAGAGCTTTATGATACGCGAGAAGATAGTGTATATGACTATGCAGAGCAGCAGGAATATCGCTGCGGTCAATATCCAGTGCCCTTCGGCGAGGGTGCGGCCGAGTATCATCAGCTCGGACACGAACAGCGGCGAGGGCGGAAATGCCAGCAGCGCCACAGACCCGAGGATCAATCCGGCGGCACCGGTGCGGTTGATGCGCATATATTCGCCGAGACGGTTGATGCGGTAGCCGTCGTAGATGCTGCGCACGACGCCTATCTGCAGGAACATACTGCTCTTTATCAACGTATGTGCGGCCACGTGCAGCACCGCCGCCCATACGCCCGCGCCGCCCACGCCCAAGCCTATGGCCGCGATACCCATATTCTCGACGGTGGAGTAGGAGAGGAAGCGCTTGTAGTTGTTGGTGCGGCGCAGGAACAGCGCTCCGATCACCAACGATATTATGCCGGCGGCGACGAGCACCCCGCAGGCCCAGCCGTAGATCTCGCTTGCGGCCATAAGGCGGTACACCCTGAGCACGGCGACGAATCCGGCATTGACCAATACCGTCGAGATAAGGCTGGCGGCAGGTGCCGGCGCGGCGAAGTTGGCGTCCACGCCGATGGTGTAGAGCGGGAAGATCTCCATCTTGCAGCTGTAGCCGACTATGATAAGCAGGAATGCGATCTTGAGATAGAGCGGATTGCAGTTGCGCACCGCCTCGGCCAGCGAGGCGTAGGAGAGCGAACCGTCGACCGCGGCGCTGCTGAGGATAAGCACGCCGAGGTAGGCCATGGCGATGCCGGTCGAGCAGACGAAGATATATTTCCACGTGGCTTCGAGCGTGGCCTGCGAACGCCGGTGGTAGATGATTCCGGCGGCGCACAGCGTGGTGGCCTCGAGGAATATCCACGTGACGGCTATGTTGTTGGAGAAGTAGACGGCCGAGATCGCCGTGCAGAGCAGCACGGTGAGCATATTGTAGATGCGCAGTTCGCGCACGGGGTTGTCGCGCAGGTAGTCGAACGAGTGGACGAAAGCGAAGGGCGACACCACGGCCAGCAGCACCATAAACAGCGTACCCGTGGCGTCGAAGGTGAAAAACATCGCCGACTCCTTTCCGGCGCCGCCCGTGACGGTCCATACGGCCATCGAGGCCTGCAGCAGGTAGAATACGGTGGCGAAGATGCCCACGGCGCGGCGCGTGCGGCTGGTGCCCACGGCTGCGGCCAAAGCGATCGACAGAAGTATGTAGTAGAGCATTGTCATATTATCAATCTTTTACAGAGGTGAGCGAATCGGTGTCGTCCTTGATGCGGTCGCCGATCTTCTGCAGGAACATCCCGAGCATCAGGATACTGAGAACGATATCGAGCAGTATGGCCGTATTGATCAATGCAGGCATCTCGACACCCATTGCCATGGAGAACAGGAATACGCCGTTTTCGATCACCAAGAACCCGACCAGATGCGCGAACAGGCGGCGCCGCGTGACGATAAGTATCAGGCCGCTGAGCAGCGCGTACAGCGCCACGCAGAAGAATGCCTGACCGATCGAGGGATCGGCGATCAGATAGGTGAGGCAGGCGCTGGCGGCCAAGGCGGCCAGCGAAAGCATCAGGTTGTTGAACTGCGAGCGGCCCGACGAGGCTACGCGGTTGATCTTGGTGTGGCGGATTATGCGTCTGAGGATCATCGGCACCACTATGGCCTTGAACACCAGCGTCTCGATCAATACGAACAGCAGGTCGAACAGGGCGATCGAATGCAGCCGCAGCAGCGCTATGGCCAGCAGCAGCCAGCCTTGATAGGCGATCAGGGTGGCGTGGTGGCGGAACCGTTCGGTGGTCGAGATGTACACGAGCGTGACCACGTAAAGTATTATGAGCGACAGTATCATATCCTTATCCGATTTCGATGTTGAGTGTGAGCAGATAGGCCACGAAGAGCAGCAGGGCGGCCAGTGCCGACACGGTGAGTATGTAGGTGGTATTGCGCACCAACTTGCCGCGGGCTTCGAACGACTCTATGACGCCTACAGCGGCAGCCACGGCCAGTGCGAGGGGCACGACGGTCCACCACTTGAAGCACAGCGGCAGCGCTATGGCGTCGGCGGCCAGAATCGCCACGGCGGCACCCTTGAGCCAGCCGGCAATGTGTATCATCGCCAGATCGACGCCCGAGTAGTCGAGCACCATTACTTCGTGTATCATCGTCAGTTCGAGGTGCGTGCGGGGGTCATCTACCGGAATGCGCCCCTGCTCGACGGTGTATATTTTCAGCAGCACGTAGGCAATGAGCACCATTACGATAGTCATCTGCATATCCAGATCGCGCATTACCGAGAATATGTCGGCCAGCGAGGTGTAGCCGCATACCATAGCCAGCGTGGCGGCGACGGCGAACAGCGCCGGCTCGATCAGTGCGCCGTAGAGGGCTTCGCGGCTGGCGCCCATACCCTCGAAGCTGCTGCCGGTATCCATGGCGGCCAGCACGAGCGAGAGACGCCCCAAGCCGAGCAGGTAGGCGAAGACCACCACATCGCCGCGGAACGAGAGCAGCGGGTCGAGGTTGCCGACCGGAATGAACAGCAGGGCCAGCAGCGCGCTGCCGAGATATACGGCCGGAGCGGTCCGGAACAGTGCTGTGGTCGTGGAGCTGTAGACGCTGCCCTTGCGCAGCAGCAGCCGCACGTTCAGCAGATGTTGAAATACGGAGGCTCCGCGGCGGCCGCTCAGGCGGGCGCGAACACGTGTTATGATGCCGCCGAGCAGTGCGGCGACCGATAGAGCGAGCAGAGTATTGAACAGAACTTTCATCGTTACAGAATCTTGAGAAGTGAAAGCGCGGCGATGAGCAGCAGGAACAGCAGCGCGTAGGAGACATACCGCGATATGTTGCCCGTGCGCAGCCGCATCACGCGGCGGTTGATCTGACTGAGCATCGAGCGCCACCATTCATTAAACAGACGCGATATGCGGTCGCGGTGCCGAACCTCGAAGGTGTGGCGCGACGGGAATATCTCGTTCTTGTCCACCGCTTCGCGGGTGCCTGTGTCGTTGGTGAGCGAGGTGGCGATATTCTGCAGCCCCTCGGAGAACGATTCGCCCGTGTACTGCATCTGCGGCGTGGGGGCGGTGAATCCGCAGCCCCACGTGGTGCCGTTGCGGAGGGGCAGCGACCGCTGGGCGCGGCGTTTGAGCAGGTAAAGTCCCGCAGTGACGCCGAGCAGCAGCCACGCCGTGAGCATCACGCCGTTCATGGCGCCGTCGAGCTGGTGCTCCTCGATCCATTGCAGGCCCCGCCCGCCGATCTCGACCGTCGGTGCGGCTATCGATGCCACGGCACGGAAAACCGGTGCGGGAAAGAGTCCGATCAGGAGTATGCCTGCGGCGGGAATCGCCATTGCCCCGATGCTGAAGCGGTCGGCCTCGGCGGCTTCGGCGACGGTGTGGGTGCGGGGCGAGCCGAGGAATACGGTGCCGTAGAGTTTGCCGAATGTCAGTACGGCCAATCCGCCGATAAGCGACAGCGCGAGCAGTCCGAATGCCGACGAGAGCACCTCGCTGCCGCCGCTGATGCTCTCGAGCAGACCGAAGTATATGACGAACTCCGATACGAAACCGTTCAGCGGCGGCAGGGCGCAGATTGCCACGGCAGCCGTCAGAAACAGGATCGCCGTGACGGGCATACTCTTGGCCAATCCGCCGAAGGCGTCGCACGAGGTGGTGTGCGTCGAGGCGTAGATGTTGCCTGCGCCGAAGAAGAGCATCGACTTGAAAAGCGAGTGGTTGACCGTATGCAGCAGTGCGCCGGCCATACCGCACAGCGCCAGCGTGTCGTTGCCGTTGCTGCGGCCGATAAGCGAGGAGCCTATGCCTATTAATATGATGCCGATGTTCTCCATACTCGAGTAGGCTAACAGACGCTTGATGTCGTTCTGTATCGCAGCCAGAATGATTCCCCACAGACCGGTCGCGACGCCTGCGGCGAGCAGTATGGCTCCGGCGGTGAACATCGTCGCACGGCCTTCGAACTCGACTGGCAGGGCGGCGGCCACGCGCACGATGCCGTAGATGCCGGTCTTGATCATCACGCCCGACATTATGGCCGAGACGTGCGACGGTGCGGCGGGATGCGCTTCGGGCAGCCACGTGTGCATCGGAAACATACCGGCTTTCATACCGAATCCGGCCAAGAACAGCACGAAAAGCGGCAGCGGGCTGTATCGGGCGAAGTAGCCGCCCAGCGCGGCGAACTCGGCCGAGCCGGTGCGGAGGCTGAGCAGCGAGAATCCGGCCAGCAGTGCTGCGAAGCCTATGTGCATCATTACCAAGTAGGATAGCGCCGCGCGGACGGTCTCCTTGCGCTCAGCATCGAAGATGATCAGCAGGAACGAGGCTATGGTCATCGCCTCCCAGCAGAACAGGAAGCAGAAGCCGCCCGAGGCGGTCACCACGCCGATCATAGAGGCGGCGAGCGTCACGAGCGAGGTATAGTGGATCGAGATGTGGACCGGCGGCTTGCTGTTCAGGTAGCGGGCCAGATAGCCGCGCGAGTAGATGACCGTGGCCACGGCCGCGATCGAGATGATGATGGCGAAGAGAGCCGACAGCCGGTCGAGCAGGATCGCCTCGGTGCCGAAGGCCGTCGAGAAGCCTTGCCAGATGTGCATCGTGCGTCCGGTGGCCAAAACCTCGATCGAGGCGCAGCAGACCGCCGCAGCCAGCAGAACGGTAACGCCCGTGGCGGCCCACACTTTGGCGCGCAGCGGCGCGATGAAGATTATCGCGGCCGGCAGAATGAGAATTAACAGATACAGTAAGGGCATACTTTATTATAAACAGTCCTTTGATTTACAGTTGATTGACGGTCGAAACCATTGCGGTGGCCACGACTGCGGCAGTCTCGGTGCGGAGTCTGGAACCGCCGAGCGAGATCTCTTTGAACCCGTTTGCGAGCGCAAAGGTAATCTCTTCGGGCGAAAAATCGCCTTCGGGTCCTATCAAAATGATCGCATCCTCGCCTTTTTTTATCGCTTCGGGCAGAAATATACGTTGCGCGGAACTTTTGTCGCAATGTGCGATCAGCTTTACCGGCTGCCGAGCCTGCTCGACGATTTGGCGCAGCGGTGTCATAGGCGTCAGCTCGGGCAGATAGGCCTTGAGCGACTGTTTGAGGGCTGCGACGATGACCTTGTTTTCGCGCTCGGGCTTGATCTCTCGGCGCTCGGAACGGTCGCACAGCAGCGGTATTATGCGGTCGACGCCGATCTCGGTGGCCTTCTCGAGAAACCATTCGAAGCGGTCGATGTTCTTGGTCGGCGCCACGGCCATCGTCAGACGGTAGGGCAGCCGTTCGAACTCCTCGCAGTACCGCTCGACCTCGACCGTGCAGCGTTTGGCCGCCGCCTCGACTATGCGGCACGTGTAGAGCGTTCCGCGGCCGTCGGTCAGATGCAGCCGGTCGCCTTCGGCCATTCGCAACACTCTGATGCAGTGTTTGCTTTCCTCCTCGGGCAGGGTATATCGCGGCGGCGTGAAATCGGGTGCGTAAAAAAGTTGCATAATTATCTGTTTAATTTTAACTTTGCGAACGGCTTCGAGCCGCAAAAATACGTATTTTAATCGAAAATGCAGTTATGGACTTCATCATTATTGCCGCACTGTTCGCTGTCGCATTCGTGGCAGCCGTGTATTTCGGCCGCAACATAGGCCGCTGGATAGTCGCCCGCAGAGAGGGCACGCGCCGTCCCGTGGCGGCGACATTGCTTTACGGCATCGTTTTGGCAGCGGTGGCGGTGGCTCTGTTTTTTCTTCACGGGTGCAACACGTCAAATCAAAAGAATATGGAAAATCCGCTTCTTGGTGAGTGGAACGACCGCTTCGGCGTTCCGCCTTTCGACCGCATCGAGACCGCACATTTCGAACCGGCATTCGAGCAGGCTATGTCGGTGCATCGTGCCGAGATCGACGCGATAGCCAATTCGAATGACGAACCTACGTTCGAAAATACCGTTTTGGCATACGACAATGCCGGCCAGCTGCTCGAACGTGTGCAGCTTACCTTCGAGCTGCTGTGCGCCGCCGATACCGATGCCGAGCTGCAGGCCGTCGAGGAGCGCGTGTCGCCCCGACTGACGGCCCATTACGGCTCGCTGCTGATGGACGATAAGCTGTTCGATCGCGTGCGCAGCATATATGAGCGGCGCGGCGCATTGGGACTCGACTCGCTGCAGATGCGCCTGACGGAGAAGATATACCGCCGCTTCGTGCGCGGCGGGGCGCTGCTGACGGCCGAGCAGAAGGCCGAGTTGCGCGATGTGGACGAGAAGTTGGCATCGGCGCGCGTGCGTTTCGCGTCGAACCTGCTGGCGGCCAACTCGGGCTTCATCTTGGTGCTCGACCGCGACCAGCTGGACGGGCTGCCGTCGTCGGTGCGTGAAGCTGCCGCTGCCGAGGCTGCAGCACGCGGGTTGGACGACAAGTGGGTCATCACGCTCAAGAAGCCCAGTATATTGCCATTCCTTACCTACTCTACGCGCCGCGATCTTCGCGAGGAGGTGTACCGCGGTTATTTGGAGCGCTGCAACGGCAATGACAGCATCGACAACAAACAGGTTATAAACGACATCGTGCGGCTGCGTCTGCGTCGGGCAAATCTGCTCGGCTACCGCGACCACGCATCCTATGTGTTGGAGGAACAGATGGCGCGCACGCCCGAGGCGGTCTACGCGATGCTCGACGAGCTGTGGAAGCCTGCACTCGACCGCGCGAAGACAGAACTCGACTCGATGCGCTCGATAATGCTCTCGGAACTCGGTGTCGACGACCTGCACTCGTGGGACTGGTGGTACTACGCCGAGAAGCTTCGCAAGCGCGACTATTCGCTCGACGAGGAGTCTCTGCGCCCCTATTTCTCGTTGGAGAGTGTGCGCTCAGGCATATTCGAACTGAGCAACCGCCTCTACGGACTTACCTTCCGGCCGGTGCAGCTGCCCGTTTACAACGAAGATTGCGAGACATACGAGGTCTTGGACGAGAATAACAGCCATCTCGGCGTGCTCTATCTCGACTACTATCCGCGCGACGGCAAGAGCGGCGGCGCGTGGTGCGGCGACTACCGCCCGCAGGGCTACGATGCCGAGGGCAACCGCATCTCGCCCGTAGTGAGCATCGTGACCAACTTCCCGCGGCCGGCCGGAAGCGGCACCCCCTCGCTGCTGTCGTTGGACGAGACACAGACATTTTTCCACGAGTTCGGCCACGCGCTGCACTCGCTTATGTCCGACGTGCATTACCGCGGGCTGAAGGATGTCGAGCGGGACTTCGTCGAGCTGCCTTCGCAGATTATGGAGAATTGGGCCGTGGAGCCGCAGATGCTGCGCAAGTATGCGCTGCACTATCGCACCGACGAACCCATAACCGACTACATGATCCGCAAGATACAGGACAGCCGCCATTTCAACCAAGGCTTTATGACTGTGGAGCTTCTGGCCGCTTCGCTGACCGATATGGATATACATACCATTGCCGCCGATGAGCCGATCGATGTCGAGGCTTTCGAGCGCACCAATCTCTTCGAGCGCCGCGGATTGATTCCGCAGATCGAACCGCGCTACCGCTACCCCTATTTCAGCCACATCTTCGACGGCGGCTATTCGGCGGGATATTACAGCTATATTTGGGCCGAGGTGCTCGACAAGGACGCTTTTCAGGCATTCAAGGAGAGCGGCGACATATTCAACAAGAAGATCGCCACTTCGTTCCGCCGCCGGCTGCTCGCCCGTGGCGGCGAAGCCGACGGTATGGATCTCTATCGGGCCTTCCGCGGCAGCGAGCCGAGCCGTCTGCCGCTGCTGCGCGGCCGCGGCCTGATCGACGAGCAGGAGGC
>CAYYUW010000080.1:0-5721 GCA_964474985.1 uncultured Alistipes sp.
GCTTTCATCTTCGGCATGTACGGCAACGAGTGCCGGAACGCTATCAAAAATCCGGACTATGATTTCGGGATCGTTAAGCAGCATATTGCCGGTTGACGAACCAAGAAAGAGCTTCACGCCGGCAACACGGCTATAATCGGCCGCCGCCAGTTCTTCCGTATTGTCTGTTGTGGCGCCTATGAAAAATCCGTAGTTCGCAACTGACACTTCTGCTGCGCGGCTATTTTTTACGAATGGCGGACCGAAAACCGAGATATTTTATTAAATTTGCAACTGAAAATGTGCATACGAAAAGTTTAACATCATAAAACAGAACAACTATGGTATCTTACAAGGATTTGGGTCTGGTGAACTCTCGCGAGATATTCGCCAAGGCCATCAAAGGCGGTTATGCCATTCCGGCATTCAACTTCAACAATATGGAGCAGATGCAGGCCATCATCCAGGCTTGCGTGGAGACCTCCTCGCCGGTGATTCTGCAAGTATCGGCCGGTGCGCGCAAGTATGCCAACCAGACGCTGTTGCGTTACATGGCACAGGGCGCCGTCGAATATGCCAAGGAGCTGGGCAAGAACATCCCCATCGTGCTGCACCTCGATCACGGCAACTCGTTCGAGCTGTGCAAGAGCTGCATCGACATGGGTTTCTCGTCGGTAATGATCGACGGTTCGGCCCTGCCCTACGATGAAAATGTGGCCCTGACCAAGAAGGTCGTCGAGTATGCCCACCAGTTCGACGTGACGGTCGAGGGCGAGTTAGGCGTTCTGGCCGGTGTCGAGGATGAGGTTTCGGCCGAGGTGGCCCACTACACCCGTCCCGAGGACGTGGAGGACTTCGTCAGCAAGACCGGTGTTGACTCGCTGGCCATTTCGATCGGTACTTCGCACGGCGCCAACAAGTTCAAGCCCGAGCAGTGCACCCGCAACGCCGAGGGCATCCTCGTTCCGCCCGAGCTGCGCTTCGACATCCTCGAGGAGATCGAGAAGAAGCTCCCGGGATTCCCCATCGTTCTGCACGGATCGTCGTCGGTTCCCCAGCAGTACGTCAAGATCATCAATACCTACGGCGGTGCGCTGAAGGATGCTGTCGGCATTCCCGAGGAGCAGCTGCGCAAGGCCGCCAAGAGCGCCGTCTGCAAGATCAACATCGACTCCGACGGCCGTCTGGCTATGACCGCTGCCGTGCGCGAGGTATTCGCTACCAAGCCCGCCGAGTTCGATCCCCGCAAGTATCTGGGTCCCGCTCGCGACGAGCTGAAGAAGCTCTACATTCACAAGTGCGAAAACGTTCTGGGTTCGGCCGGCAAAGCCTGATCCCAACGGCATAAACCACTCGAAGGGGTGTCCGCAACTGTCGGACGCCCCTTTGTTTGTTCGTATGCTGCCGCAATAGAGCGCAAAAATGCCTTGAAGGGCAGTTTTTGCGTGCCGGTGTCGTATTTTTTGCCGGCGATATGTTGTAATTGATCGCGATATTTCATAATTTTGCTGCTCAACACACACAACCTGCTGCTAATTTAAACTCTAACTGACTATGGCAATTATCGGTGTCGATTTAGGTGGAACGAAGGTCGCGGCGGCCTTGTTCGACCCATCGGGCAAAATGTTCTCGAAAGAGACGGTATTGCTCAACGGTGCCACAGGCGAGGCGGTCGGACAACTGGTCGTCGATGTCATAAGCACCCTCAAACTCCGCAGCCCGGGCGTAACGGTCGATGCGATAGGCATCTGCGTCCCGGGCATCGTCTATTCCAAGCGCGATACGGTTTGGGCGCCCAACATCCCCGGGTGGGACGAGTATCCCCTCAAGCGTCAGATAGCCGAGGCTATGGACGATCCCAACCTCACGATCTGCATCGAGAGCGACCGCACCTGCTACATCCTCGGCGAGATATGGAAAGGCGCGGCCCGCGGCTGTGAAAACGCCATTTATTTGGCCGTGGGAACGGGCATCGGCGCCGGCATAATGCTCGACGGACACATAATCCACGGCGCCAACGACATCGTGGGCGCCACCGGCTGGCTCGCCCTGCAATACCCCTATACCGAAGAGTATATCCCCTGCGGCTGCTTCGAGTACTATGCTTCGGGCAACGGCATCGCCATACAGGCCCAGCGGGCCTTGCGCTGCGTGCGAAACTATACGGGTGCGCTGTCGAAGAAGCCGGTCGGGCAGATAACCTCGCACGACGTCTTCGCCGCATACGCCGAGGGTGACCACATAGCCGCCAAGGTGCTCGACAAGGCGATCGAAATGTGGGGCATGGGAGCGGCCAATTTGGTCAGCCTGTTCAACCCCGAGAAGGTGATCTTCGGCGGCGGCGTCTTCGGTCCCGCCTCGATGTTCATCCGCCGGATATACGACGAAGCCTGCAAGTGGGGACAGCCCATATCGATGCAGCAGGTCGAGTTCTGCGCCTCGGAGGTGCAGGGCGAGGCGGCTCTCTTAGGTGCTACATATATGGCCATACGCGCCACCAACCCGATAGACGTTCTTTAAGATCATGAAAAACTACTCTACATCATCCGTTTTCGTGGCAGCCTGCGCGGGAATGGCTTTTTTCGGAGTGACGATGCTCTCGCTGGCACCGATACTCGGACAGTTGAACGACATAGTAGAAGGCGCCAATTCGCTGCCCTCGACCATGTCGATCGGCATTATAATAGGAACCATACTCTTCGGCCCCATAGTCGACAAGTTCGGCTACAAATGGCTGCTCGTGCTCGGCTCGGTTATGGCGTTGGGCGGCATTCAGGGTTTGGCCAACTTCTCCGAAATCGGCTGGCTGCACACCTCGATATTCCTGCTCGGCTTCGGCGGAGGCATTCTCAACGGCGAGACCAACGCCCTCGTGTCGGATATCTACGACGATGACAAGCGCGGCGGCCGTTTGGGCGTGCTCGGCGCATTCTACTGCATCGGCGCGCTGCTGTGGACGCTGCTCAACTACTTCATCCCCGAATACCGCATTCCGCTCAACGCCGTCTCGGCCGTGATGGTACTTTTCATCATCTACTTTTGCTTCATATCGTTCCCGCAGGCCAAGCCGCAGGAAAACGTCTCGCTGTCCAAGTCGCTCGGGCTGCTGAAGTATCCGGCCCTGCTGGCCTTCTCGTTCGTCCTCTTTTTCCAGAGCGGATTCGAGGGCGCAAGCGGCAGCTTCACCGTCTCGTTCCTCGACAAGTCGGTGGGTATGGACAATGCCGCAGCCACGCTTTCGATGACGTGGTTCACCGTCGGTATGATGGCCGGACGTCTGCCGCTGGGCGCAATAATGAAGAAACTTAAGGATTTGGGTACGTTGTATCTGTATCTTTGCGTGGCGCTGGTGGGCGTGGTGATGTTCTATGTCTGCAGCAGTGCAGCCGCTATCTACACCGCTATGGTACTGATCGGCTTCGGTGCCGGCGCCACCTTCCCTGTAGTGTTCAACTACATCGGCGGAACGTTCCGCGACCTGTCGGGTACGGCAATGTCGATAGCCCTGTTCATCGCCCTGTGCGGACAGTCGGTATTCAACAAGCTGACCGGAATAGCCTTCGACGACGGCAACTACCAGCTGCTGCCCGTAATGCTGATTCTGGCTGTGCTGGCGATGATGGTGCTGGTGCCGTTCGCCGTTTCGATAGCCAAAAAGATGAGTAAATAGATAATACCCACCAATTATTCACTAATTAAACTATTTAACAATGTTAGCAAACGAATGGAAAAGTAACGCGCAAGCCGTTATGAACAAAATCGAGGCGACTCAGATGGAGAAAATCAAGGAGGTAGCCAAGGTGATGGCCGATACGATCGAAGCAGGTCGCTGGGTGCACACCTTCGGCTGCGGCCACGCCAACCTCCCGATCGAGGAGATGTATCCCCGTATCGGCGGCTTCGTAGGCTTCCACCCCCTGTGCGAACTGCCCCTTACCTTCTTCACTCATATCGTCGGTGAAATGGGTATCAACCAGTTCCTCTTCCTCGAGCGTGCCGAGGGCTACGGCAAGACCATTATGGACAGCTGGAACTTCGACGAGAAGGACGTTATCTGGATCTTCTCGCACACCGGCATCAACGCCGTGAATATCGACGTGGCACTCGAGGCCAAGAAGCGTGGTATGAAGGTTATCGTCTACGGCTCGGCCGAGCAGACCGGCGACAAGCAGCCCCGCCACTCGTGCGGCAAGAACCTGTTCCAGATCGCCGACTACGTGGTAGACTCGTGCTGCCCGCTGGTAGACGCATCGGTATCGCTGAAAAAGCATCAGGACAAGATCGGTCCTCTGTCGACTGTGGCGTTCATCACCACCGTATGGATGACTATCTGCACCGTTGCCGAGATCCTCGAGGACAGAGGCGTAAAGCTCTACATCCATCCCTCGCACAACGTCCCGGGCGACACCACCGCTCACGAGCGTCTGGCCGCCTGCATCAAGGAGTACAAGACCCGCGTAATCGGGCTGTAATCCGCCAAGCGAATCGCACAACGGAGAGCCGCCGCATTGTTGAAGGCGGCTCTCCACCTTTTTTAAAAGTATAAATCTATGTATTCAAAATTCGATATCACCACAGCCAAGTGGGGTGAAGTGGAGCAGATGCCCCGATACGATATGGCCATTCTGCCGTGGGGCGCTACCGAGCCGCACAACAAGCATCTGCCGTACTGCACCGATATGCTCACGGCTCAGGCCGTAGCGTTCGAGGTGGCGGAGAAAGCAGCCGAGCAGGGCGTGAATCTTATGGTGCTGCCCGGCATTCCGCTCGGATCGCAAAACCCGGGGCAGATCGAACTGCCGTACTGCATCCACACCTCGCAGACCACCCAGTTCGCCATACTGCGCGACGTGGTGCGCTCGCTCAAACGGCAGGGTATCTACAAGCTGATGATAATGAGCGGCCACGGCGGCAATATCTTCAAGGGCATCATTCGCGACATTATGATCGAGGATCCCGAGATGACGATCTGCCACAACGAGTGGTTCGCTATCGTGCCGCCTGCCGGCTTCTTCGAGGAGAAGGAGGACGACCACGCCGGCGAACTCGAGACCTCGGTGATGCTGCATTACTATCCAGAGCTGGTACGTATGGATCTGGCCGGCGACGGCCGCTTCAAGCGCTTCGCTATCGAGGGCTTCAATACCAAAGTGGCGTGGCTGCCGCGCGACTGGGCCAAAGTCACCGAAGACACCGGTGTCGGCTATCCCAAGAAGGCAACCGCCGAAAAGGGCCGCCGCTACATCGAAGCCGTCGTCCCCCGTATGGTCCAGTTCGTGGTCGATTTCGCCACCAAGAAGATATATTAGCTTCGCGCCCCGTATAAAAATAACTGAACAGATCCGCACCGGTCATACCCGCACTTGCGGCAGGTCGTTCCAGTCGGTGGTGTATGCTGGCGAGCGGTGGTCGCAGTGGTTATTGATGCCGTTGGCTTGGGAGGCGATGCGCAGCAGCGGGTCGCTGGAAGAGTTCATTGTATCTGCGGCGGCATTCACTGAATCGATTACCGACATAAGGCGCGAGTGTTTGGCGTGGTCGATGTTATCGAACAGCTGCTGTTGCAGACGGTTGCGGGGAACGATGTCGGAGAGTATCACACCGGCGCGCTTGTATCCCAACCCGCTGCAGAATGCTTGAAGGAGCATCGAGTGTACGGCGCTCTCTATTTCGAGGGTCGAGTCGGTCGCCACGGGAAAAACCGTCAGGCGGTTCTGGCAGGTGTATTCACGATCTTTGCTG
>CAYYUW010000081.1:0-14720 GCA_964474985.1 uncultured Alistipes sp.
ACACGGTTTCCGCTCTCTATGGCTCCGCGCATAAATTCATCGCAAAGGGTGTCCGAATTGCCGCCGCGGCGGGGGCTGGACGATAAGATCAAAATATTTTTCGACATAATCGGTACGATTGATTTTCGACTGCAAAAATAATAAGAAACCTAAAATTATGCGGTAGATGAATTACGGATCTTCCGCCCCAAATTACATAATCGCCCTGCCTGCAACCCAAGCCCCGTCTTCCTGAATCATTCTTATTGAGCAGCCGAGATGGATAAAGTGATCGCGACTATCGTCTGCGTTGCTGCTCGCTGCTAAAACCACCGGCGCGACAAACAATCTGCATTGCCTGCCGCGCCGATATCTAAGAGTCAATTATCCGAGTGCGCTTAATACTCTTCCTCGTTGAAGAAGAAGTCGTCTTTGGAGGGGTAGTCGGGCCAGATATCTTCTATCGATTCGTAGATATCGCCTTCGTCCTCGATCTCCTGTAAGTTTTCGAGTACTTCGAGCGGTGCGCCCGAACGTACCGCATAATCGATCAATTCGTCTTTTGTTGCCGGCCACGGCGCATCTTCGAGTTTAGATGCCAATTCGAGAGTCCAGTACATAAATATATCCTCCTTTTAACTTTGCTATTACCGTTCTGTTGCACTGTAACGGTCAGAGTATCAATACGTAAACTCGTGTCGAGCACTCCTTTCACACCATTACTGAGTCACAAAAATATAAAAAAAATATAACTTGCAATATATTTCCGTATTTTCTCTCGTTTTCGTCGGCCGGATTACGGAATCCAGAGTATCTCCTCGACCTCGAACAATTCGTTCAGCGCCCGTCCGAGAATGTAGAGATAGTCCGACAGGCGGTTGAGATAGACCAATGCCGAGTGCGATACTCCGTACTGCTCGTCGGCACGCAGCGAGGCACGCTCGGCGCGCCGGCAGACGGTGCGGCAGACGTGGCACATCGATACCGTGCGGTTGCCTCCCGGGATAGTGAACTTGGTTATCGGCCGTACGCGCCCCGACAGGGTGTCGATACGCCGTTCGAGTGCGGTTATCACCTCGGCGTCAAGCTCTTTGACCTTGCCTTCGCCGCCGTGTCCTACGGCTAACAGTGCGGCTGCCGTCATAAGCTGCGAGCCGATGCGGTCGAGATCGGCGACGTATTCGGCGGCTTCGGGACGCTCGCGCAACATATCCGACAGCAGAGCGATGTGCGCCGACAGTTCGTCTACAGTGCCGTATGCTTCGACCCGAAGATCGGTTTTCGACACCCGTTCGCCTCCGATGAGCGAGGTGGAGCCTTTGTCTCCAGTTTTGGTGTATAGCGGCATAATGTTATAGTATGAAGTGTTGTTTTGGCAGATACTTGTGGTTGAACAGCAGCAGGTAGCCGCGGTTGTCGACGCTCGTGCCGGTGTGGGCGTTCACCAAACGGTGACACTGGCGGCTTCGGGTGCGTTCGTCGCGCGGTGCGAGTATGCAGAGCGTGGTTCCGGTGCGTCGTGCCTCGGCGGCGAGTTGCAGAATGTGTGCCAAATCGCACTCGCGCGGAACGATGCACATTGCAATGCCTTGCAGGTCTACGTGACCGGTGTCGTCGGCGAAGGCGTAGTTGGCGTAGCCGCAGTGGGTGTATAGATTCTGCAGCTGCGTGGCGCGGCGGTTGGATACGTGTTTGAATATCAGGTCGGTGTACAGCGCCGTGTCGGGACCTTCGATGCGGCGGCGCATAAATACCTGCCTTACGAGCGAGTAGACGAACGGCGAGTGGACTCCGTGGCCGCGGAAGTGGCGCACGTCGGCTGCGCGTGCCGAGCCTGCGACGACCTTGTACAGACGTTTGGTTATGGGTTTGAGTAAACGCATAAGGTTAAAATCGTTTTATTTTTTCAACATTCCGGCCAACCGTCCGGTAGAGAAGGCTATCTGGAGGTTGTAGCCGCCCGTTGCGGCATCCAGATCGAGCACTTCGCCGGCGAAGTACAGGCCGCGTACGAGCGTCGATTCCATCGTGTAGCGGTTTACGCAGCTGACATCGACGCCTCCGGCCGTCACGATAGCCTCGGTGAAGGGACGGTAGTCGGTTATGGGGAATACATAGTGTTTGAGCACGACGGCGAGCCTGTGCAGCTCCTTGTCGGTCAGTTTCGAAATGTATGTCTTGGAGTGTATGTCAAGCTCTTTGGCCAGTGCGAGCACCATAGGCCGCGGCACTAACTTGCGCAGCAGTTCCGAAAACATATCGGTGGGGGAGAGCTGTTCGATCTCGCGGCGGATGCGGTCGGCGAGCTGCTCGGGCGTGAGGGCGGATTTCAGATCGAGCACGAGCTTGACCTTGCGCCCGTCGATGAGCGCATCGACGGCATCGCGGCTGAGGCGCAGCACGGCGGCGCCCTCGATGCCTCGGTCGGAGAAGAACACTTCGCCGAACTCGCCTCCGGCGGGCTGGTCGTCGATGAACATCTGCACGTCGACATTGCGGAGCGTGAGACCCTTGAGTTCGTGCAGATGCGCGTATGAAGTCACGAGCGGCACGAGCGACGGGCGCACCGGCTCGATGCGGTGTCCGGTGGCTGCGGCGAATTCATAGCCGTCGCCTGTGGAGCCTGTGGCGGGGTAGGATACGCCGCCCGTGGCCACGATCACGGCATCGGCCTCCTCCTTGCGTTCGAAGCCGCGTTTGTTAAGGTATCGCACGCCGAGCACCCGTTTGCCCACGGTGAGTATTTCGGTCACGCGCGTGTCGCACTGCACCGTAACACCCTCCTCGCGGCACCAGTCCACGAGTGCCTGCGCAATGTCCCACGCCTTGCCGCTGCGGGGGAATACCCGTTCGCCGCGTTCTACTTCGAGCTTTACGCCGAGCCGCTCGAAGAAGTTGACCGTGGAGCGGTTGTTGAACTCGGCGAATGCCGGAGCGAAGAAATCGGCATTCGTCCGCACTTTGGAGGCGAACTCCTCGGGCGGACGCATATTGGTCAGGTTGCACCGGCCCTTGCCGGAGATTCGCACCTTGCGGCCGGTTTTTTCCATTTTCTCGAGCAGCAGGACGTTGTGCCCGTTTCGGGCGGCCGTGCCAGCCGCCATTAATCCGGCAGCGCCGCCGCCTATTACTATCAAATCGTACATTTTGCCGTTTTTATCGAATGCAAAGATACATCTTTCGGGAAAATTAGTTACTTTTGCAGCCGTAAAAATCGTTCATATATAATTATGTTGTCCCGCAGATTACTCAGACTGAAGGTTGTCAAGACACTATACGCGCATTTCAAATCGGAGTCGACCGATTTGGCGGCATCGGAAAACAATCTGCTTTACAGTATCGACAAAACCTACGATCTATATTTCCAGCTTCTGACACTTATTACCGACGTAGCCGACTACGCCCAGCGGCGCATCGATCTGGACAAGAGCAAGCGGCTGCCGACGTTCGAGGACCTGAATCCCAACACCCGTTTCGTTGAGAACCGGTTGGTGGCGCAGCTGCGGGCGAGCAAACTCGTCAACGACTTCACCGCCAAGCGCGGACTCGGCTGGGGCCAGTATCCCGAACTTGTCAAGACGCTGTACAACAATCTGACCGCATCGGACTACTATCGCGAATATATGTCCGCCGAGCGCTGCAACTACCGCGACGACGTACGTTTGGTCGAGAATTTCTACACCTCGGAACTTGAGAACCTCGAGATGCTGGAGGATGTTTTGGAGGAGCAGTCGATAATGTGGAACGACGATCTGGGCTTCGCCCTGATTATGGTCGTGCGCACGCTCGGCAGTTGCCGCGTCTCGCAGACCGAGATCCCCGTGCTGCCCAAGTTCAAGAGCACTGACGACCGCGATTTCGCCGTCGAGCTGTTCCGCCGCACCTCGTCCAACTACGAGTCGTATATGAAGCTGGTCGAGCGGTTTTCGCGCAACTGGGATGTCGAGCGCGTCGCCTATATGGACAACCTGATAATGATCACCGCGCTGTCGGAGATGATCAACTTCGAGTCGATCCCCGTCAAGGTTACCCTCGACGAGTATATCGAGATCTCGAAGTACTATTCGACCCCCAGCAGCGGCACCTTCATCAACGGCATACTCGACCGTGTGGCCGAGACACTGACCGCCGAGGGCGTGATCTGCAAAAGCGGCCGCGGCCTTATTTGATCCGGTGAGTGTGGAGCGACTTTTGCAGTTTCCCGTGCAATGACACTAAGAATATTTCGCACCATAGCCATTCTCGCGGCGGCTGCAGCATCGGCCGCCTGTTCGGGACGCTCGGACAGAGTCGCCTCGGGTACGCCGCGGCGTGTGTTCGCGCGGGTGGCTGAGCTGACCGATTCCGCGGCTGCGGTCGACACGCTCGACTTCGGACGTATGCGCAGCGGCGAGACGGTCGAGCAGACGATCGGCCTGAGAAACGCCTCGCAGCGTCCGATGGTGGTGCTGCGTACCGAGACCTCGTGCGGCTGCACGGCGGTAGATTTCGATCGTGCTCCGGTGCGCTCGGGCGATACGCTCGCGGTGGGCATACGCTTCGACTCGCGCGGCTTCGAGGGGTGGCAGTGGAAGCGTGTGTTGATATATACATCGCTCTCGGACAGCCCCGTAACGGTATATGTCGAGTCCGAGGTATATTAATTGCACCGCGGGGTTGGGAATCACGATAAAAAGCATTATATTTGCCACGGTATTGTAAAACAGAACTAAACAACGATTATTATGCTTACATTCTTACAAGCTGCGGCTCCGCAGCCTCCCTCGCAGAACGGATTCTGGATTCTTATCGCCGCGATGATACTGGTGATGTGGCTTTTCATTTGGCGTCCCGAGTCCAAGCGCCGCAAGGAGATGAACAAATTCCGCGAATCGCTGGCCAAGGGTTCGAAGGTGATCACCGCCGGCGGCATCCACGGTACGGTGCGCGAAGTCAAGGAGACCACCGTGTTGATCGAGGTGGACAACAATGTGACCATTCGCGTGGACAAGAGTATGATTATGGCTGCTCCCGAGGCGCAGCAGGCCAATACTCAGAAGAAGTAACACCCGAACGGAAAGATTGCAGGAGGGGATCGAACGTTCGATCCCCTTTTCTCGATCGAGAGTATGCGCCGGCGCCGGCCCGCATGTTGCGCTGACGTAGCGGCTGCTGCTCCCGTTTCGGACAAATGTTTCCCGAATGAAGAGATTGCTTTTGTCGGCGCTGTCGGCGCTGACCGTCGCCGTAGCAGGTGCGCAGGAACTCAAGTGGGGCGTCGATTTCGATATGAATTTCGACAATCGCGAGTACGCCTCGCTGTCGGTGCCCTCGCAGACGCTTTTCGGCGCCCGTCTTACGCCTGAGATCGGCTTGGGGTGGGACGAAGGGCGCAGCTCGCTTATGGCCGGTGTCGATGTGCTGAAGACTTTCGGCCGCGACCGCTTTTGCGAGGATCCGCAGCTGGTGCTCTATTACGCATACCGTTCGCAGCGCTTCCGTGCCGCGGCGGGCGTATTCCCGCGCCGTATGGTGATCGGCGACTACTCTCCGGCCATTTTCAGCGACTCGGTGCGGTTCTACGACAATAATCTCGACGGCGTACTGCTGCAGTATACCGGCGATCGAGGATTTGTCGAGCTGGGCGTCGACTGGGACGGCGCCTATTCGAAGGAGGAGCGGGAGAAGTTCCGCATATTCTCCTCGGGCCGTATCGCCCGCGGCGTATTCGTGGGCGGCTATTCGTTGTCGGTATATCACTTCGCCGGCCGCGTCGGGGTCAAAGGAGTCGTGGACAACATCGCCGTCGAGCCGTATGTCGGGCTGGACCTGAAACACAGGCTGCCGCTCGACTGCGCAACGCTGACTGCCGGCTGGCTGCAGACGATGCAGCGCGACCGCATCACAGGCGAAAAGGGCGTGCGTCCGGCCGGCGGCGAGCTGCGCCTGAAGGTGGAGAAGTGGCACGCCGGCATCGATAACAGACTCTATGTAGGCGATGACCTGCTGCCTTACTTCTCGCGCTACGGCGGCGAGCTGTATGCCGGCGAACGCTTCTACTCTATGGAGGGCGGCACGAGCGACTGCTACAATCGGTTGGAGCTTTACTACGACCGGCTGTGGTCTGCCCGCTCCGTTGCCGGAATAGGGTTGCACGCCGGTTTCGTGTTCCACTTCGCCGGCGGCAGGGTAGTGACGCAGCAGGTGGTGAAGCTGAGCGTGGCGATCGACAGCGGCAAATTCGTGCGAAAACGCAAAACGGAGTGACTATGCGAAAGATAACCAATGAAGAACTGCACCGACTGACCCCTGCCGAGTTCGCCGAGGCTCCCAAACTGCCGGTCGAAATCGTGCTCGACAACATACGCTCGCTGAACAATGTCGGATCGTTTTTCCGCACTGCCGACGCCTTTGCTGTGGCACGGGTGCATCTGTGCGGCATTACCGCCGCGCCGCCCAACCGCGAGATTCACAAGACGGCCCTCGGCGCCGAGCTTACGGTCGGGTGGCGGCAGTGGTCTTCGACTGCCGAGTGCATCGCCGCGCTTAAGGCCGAGGGGTGCCGCGTGCTGGCCGTAGAGCAGGTCGAGGGGGCGTCGACAGCCGGCAGCTGGCGTGCCGAACGTGACGTCCGCTATGCACTCGTGTTCGGCAACGAAGTCTTCGGCGTGGATCAGGCTGCCGTGGATATGTGCGACGGCGCGATCGAGATTCCGCAGGCCGGAACCAAACACTCGCTCAACGTGGCCGTCTCGGGCGGCGTTATCCTGTGGGAGATGTTCCGCCAGCTGCGGTAGGGCAGCGATAACTTTTCAGTGTTATTTGCGTAACAATGTCGGAAATTATTTCTACCTTTGTAAACAAACTTAGATAATTCACAAACATAAACAGAATATTATGAACAAAGTCACAATCGCCCGTTCGCACCGTCTCGACGGTATCGGTGAGTACTATTTTTCGCGCAAGCTGCGTGAAATAGGCGAAATAGAAGCCGCCACAGGCCGTCAAATCATTCGTCTGGCGATGGGCAGCCCCGACCTCCCGCCCCATATCTCGGTGATCGAACGCCTCGCCAAGGAGGCGCACCGTCCCGACGTTCACAAATATATGTCGTATCAGGGCGAACCCATTCTGCGCAAGGCCTTTGCCGACTGGTACAAGCGCTACTACGGCGTCGATGTCGATTATCGTTCGGAGGTGCTGCCGCTGCTCGGTTCGAAGGAGGGCCTGATGCACATCTGCATGACATTCCTCAATGCCGGCGACAAGGTGCTGGTGCCCGACCCGGGCTATCCGACCTACAGCGCAGCAGTGCGCCTGTCGGGCGGTCAGATGGTGACTTACGCCCTCAACAAGCAGACCGGCTTCCTGCCCGACTTCGAGGCTATCGAGCGCGGCGGACTGGACGGCGTGAAGATGATGCTGGTCAACTACCCGAATATGCCTACCGGACAGACTCCTACCCGCGGGCTGTTCGAGAAGCTGGTGGCCTTCGGCGCTGAGCACAACATCCTGATCGTACACGACAATCCCTACAGCTTCGTGCGCAACCCCGAGCCGATGAGCATCCTGCAGGTCGAGGGGGCTATGGACGTGGCTATCGAACTCAATTCGCTGTCCAAGGGCCACTCGATGGCAGGCTGGCGCGTGGGTGCCATTTTCGCCCGCAAGGAGTGGATCGACTCGATACTGTGCTTCAAGAGCAATATGGACTCCGGTATGTTCTATCCCATTCAGGCTGCAGCCGACACGGCGCTCTCGTTGGGCGATGACTGGTTCAAGGAGTTGAACGAGATATATTATGCCCGCGAGAAGCAGGGTTACGAACTGCTCGACGCTCTCGGCTGCACCTATCGCAAGGGTCAGGCAGGCCTGTTTATATGGGCCGAGCTGCCCGCCGACTACGAGGGCGATTCGTTCGCATTCTCCGACGAGGTTATGGAGAAGTGCGACGTGTTCGTTACCCCGGGCGGCATCTTCGGCCGCGAGGGCCTGCGTTATGTCCGCATCACGCTCTGCTGCCCTGCCGAGCTGCTCGAGAAGGCTGCCGCGCGCGTCCGCGAAAGATTGCACAGGTAATTTAAAAGAAACTTCTTGCAGGATACGTCTGTTCGCGGGCGTATCCTGCATTTTGTTTATGATATACTCGGTACTGCAATATCTCAGGGCACTGTCCGAACCCGCAGGGCGGTTCCGCACCCTTGGGGAGCCGCATATCGCCGATGGCTGCCGCTGCCGCACGGGCAACGATGCCGCAGTGTTCCGGATCGTCGCCGACGGTCGGCCGATGATGCTGAAGTGCTATCTTCGCACGCCGCAGTATATGGCCGAACGCTGCCTCTGCTCGCAAGCCTCGCCCCTCACGGCATTCTGCCGCTGGCTCGATGACGAGATGACGATCGACGCCGAGACGGGCGGACGTGTGCGCGTGCCGGTTACGGTGGGGGAGTGGATCGACGGCAAAAGCCTCGACGAATGTATCTCGGAGGCGGTGGCGCGCCGCGACAGTGCCGAGCTGATGCGGCTGTCGCGACTGTTCGACGATATGGCTTTGCAGCTGTTGGGCGAGGAGTGGGCGCACGGCGACCTGAAGCCCGAGAATATTATGGTCACCGGCGGCGGGCTGCGCCTTATCGATATCGATTCGGTATTCACGCCGTCGCTGGCCGGACTGCCTACGGCGCAGCTCGGCACCGTGGGCTACCGTCATCCGTCGCGCGACTGCGCATATTTCGACCGCACTTTGGACGACTATCCGGCAGCGTTGATATCCGTGACACTGCGGGCGCTGGCATATAACTGCGACCTCTACCGCCGCTATGGCACGCGTGACGGAGTGCTGATAGATCCGGCGGAAGCTGTGGCGGGTCGCAGCGCCGCCGTTGCCGAGGCCGAGCGGATCTTGGCCCGCCGCGGCGATGCCGCACACATCATAATACTGCGGATGCTAAATTCGCCCGTGCCGTTTCTCGGCGGTCTCGAAGCCGCTCTGCGTCAGGCGCTCGGCACTGCGGGCGGATTGGCTTCGCGGCTTGTGCCCTCGGGCGGCAGGTGGGGATATGCCGACGCCGGCGGCAGGTTGGTCCTCGGTGCCGCATACGATGCTGCATTCGAGTTTACGGACGACTGCGCCGCCGTGTCGCTCGCCGGCGTATGGCAGTATATCGACCGTCGCGGCCGGCCGCTGTTGATCCTGCCCGAGGAGGTCGATGCCATAAAGCCGGCCCGCAACGGACGTGCGCGCATCCGCATCCGCGGCCGGTGGAAGGAGTGCGATCTGCCCCTTGCCAGCGAAACGGCTGCCGGTCGCTGAGAATATGAAAGCAGGCGACCCCGATATCGGAGGATCGCCTGCTTTTCCCGTAATTGCTGTGAACCCTACTTCTTGGCCTTGTCGGCGTTGTTCTGTGCGGGGTGCGACTTCTTGTCGGTCATCGTTTTCGACTTGTCATCGGTTTTGGTACCAGTGGTGCCGCAACCGCAACCGTTTTGCTTGTTCTTTTCCATTGCTGTAAAGTTTTTAATTGGTTAAATGCGGCTGCCGGATCTGAAACGCCGATCCCGTCGCTGCCGCAGCAGAACACTTGCCCTGCCGATGCGATCATATACCACAAAATATGCCAATTTGTCGCCGAAGTAGATAAAATACGGCCGATAGCTGTTCGTCCTAACGGGTAAAATCATTATTTTTGTAGATTAATCGAGCGACTCGAATCGCAAAACCGGACTGAACTATGTTAGAACTGTCGTCTTACAACACCCTGTTGATCGTTATGGCCGTGCTGGCGGCCGTGGTATTCGTCGCCCTCTACTTCGTTGAGGCCGGCTACGGTATGCTCTTCGATCGCAGATTCGGACCGCCAGTCCCCAACCGCTTGGGCTGGGTGATTATGGAGGCTCCCGTTTTCATCCTTATGACAGTGCTGTGGCTCTGCTCCGAACGCACGTGGCAGCCGGCGCCGCTGGCCCTGTTCGCCCTGTTCCAGTGCCATTACGCCCAACGCTCGTTCATATTCCCGCTGCTTATCCGCGGCAACTCGCGTATGCCCTTGGGCATAATCCTTATGGGCATACTCTTCAATTCGCTCAACGCATTGATGCAGGGCGGCTGGATATTCTACCTCGCTCCAGCCGACCGCTATACCGTCGAGTGGCTGTATTCGCCCCAGTTCATCGCCGGAACGTTGATATTCATCGCCGGTATGATTATCAACATCCAGTCCGACAGCATTATACGCAATCTGCGAAAAGCCGGCGACACCCGTCACTACATCCCCCGCGGAGGAATGTTCCGCTACGTCTCGTCGGCCAACTACTTCGGCGAACTGACCGAGTGGGTCGGATTCGCCATAGCTTCGTGGTCGTGGGCGGGCGTAATATTCGCTTGGTGGACCTTCGCCAATCTGGCGCCGCGCTCGGCTTCGCTCTACCGCCGCTACGAAAAGGAGTTCGGCGAGGAGTTCACCTCGCTCAAACGAAAGAAAATTATACCGTTCATATATTGACCGAGATATGGAATCGAAACTGTTCACCCCCTGCAAGTTAGGAAATATAACGCTCCGCAACCGCACGATACGCTCGGCAGCGTTCGAGTCGATGGGCCGCGATTTCGGCCCCACGGAGCAGCTGAAGCAGTACCACGTGAGCGTGGCCCGCGGCGGCATCGGTATGACCACGCTGGCCTATGCCGCCGTATGCCGCAGCGGACTCTCGTTCCGCAAACAGCTCTGGCTGCGGCCGGAGATAGTGCCGGCACTGAAAGACATTACCGACGCCGTACACGCCGAGGGCGCTGCTGCATCTATTCAGATCGGACACTGCGGCAATATGACCCACTACTCGACTGCGGGACAGATTCCGATCGGAGCATCGAGCGGAATCAACATCTATGCATATACCCCCGTGCGCGCGATGCGCAAGGACGAGATACGGCAGGTTGCCGACGACTTCGGCCGCGCGGTATACACGGCGCACGAGGCCGGTTTCGACTGCGTTGAGGTACACGCCGGCCACGGCTACCTGATCTCGCAGTTCCTGTCGCCGTACACCAATCACCGCCGCGACGAGTTCGGCGGCTCGCTCGAAAACCGTATGCGCTTTATGCGGATGTGTATGGATCGGGTTATGGAGGCCGCGGCGGCAACAGGCACCTCGGTGCTGGTCAAGCATAATATGGAGGACGGCTTCAAGAGCGGCATCCAGATTCCCGAATCGATCGAAATAGCCAAGGTGATAGAGAGTTACGGCGTAAACGGCATAGTGCTCTCGAGCGGTTTCGTGAGCAAGGCCCCGATGGCCGTGATGCGCGGATTGATACCGATCTACACGATGAGCTACTATATGCCGCTGTGGCTGCGATACTTCGTGCGGCTGTGCGGCCCGTATATGATTCGCCAATATCCGTTCGAGGAGTGCTTTTTCCTCGAGAATGCGCTCAAGTTCCGCAAGGAGCTGAAGTGCCCGCTGGTGTATGTCGGCGGCTTGGTCAGTCGCGAGGGTATCGATCGGGTGCTCGACAGCGGATTCGAAATGGTGCAGATGGGGCGGGCGTTGGTCAGCGAACCCGATTTCGTGAACCGCCTGAAAGCCGAGGGTATGGATTGCCGCAGCCGCTGCGACCACAAGAATTACTGCATCGCCCGTATGTATTCAGTCGATATGAAGTGTCACAAGGATTGTCCCGACCTGCCCCGCAAGATCAAGGACGAACTGGCAAAACTGCCCTGATATGAAAGGTGTCATAGAACGCGGCTCGGCGTGGGCGCTCGTGACGGGCGCCAGCAGCGGCATAGGGCTGCAGATAGCGCGCCAGCTCGCCGCACGCGGGTACAATTTAGCCATAGTGAGCAATGACGACAGTGCGCTGGCCGATGTCGAGCGGGCGATAGCAGGCGAATACGGTGTCGAGGTGCGTCGCAAGGCCCTCGACCTGATACCGCGCGACGCAGCACACCGGCTGTTCGAGTGGACCGAGAGCGAAAACATCGAGGTGGAGATACTCGTGAACGATGCGGGAGCCTTCTCCTTTCTCGATGTGCTGCAGACCGACTTCGACCGCATCGACCGCCTGTTAGGCCTGCACGTCTCCACTCCGACCGCTACCTGCCGCCTGTACGGCGAGCGTATGGCGCAGCGCGGCCACGGCTACATACTCAACCTGTCATCGTATTCGATATGGATGCCGCTGCCCGGGCTGGCCCTGTACAGCGCCAGCAAGGATTACCTTAAAAACTTCTCGCGCGCATTCGCAAAGGAGGTCCGCGAGCGGGGTGTAACGGTGACCGCCGTATGCCCCGCCGGCGTGGCTACCGACCTCTACGGCCTGCCGCGCGACTGGCAGCGCTTGGGCTGCCGCATCGGGGTGCTGATTACGGCCGAGAAGTGCGCCCGCCTGTCGCTGCGCGCAATGTTCCGCCGCCGCAAGGTTTACGTCCCCGCCGGCTGGTTCCGCATCTTCGTGCCGCTGCTCACAGCCCTGCCGCGCCCCATTACCGACTTCGCCCGCCGCTACACAATGCGATTCCAAAAATAAGCGCTGGAAAAGAGGATGAACTGCTTTGAGTTACCGTAGCCAGTGTGCGGTCGGACTATTCAGTTTCCCAAATGAATTCGAAATGTGCACCCGATATATTCGCTCTTATGCGTAATCGGCTGCCGGCTCGATATTTGACCAAGATATATCCGGCTATGGACTGTCCGATGAAAACGGTATTGCGTTTCATGTATTCGGACCTCTTTATCTTGTTATTAAGTTCGTTAAGGATTCTCTGTTCCGAGATCAACATTTGCGATTGCATATTGGCGTTAAATGCTGCGCCGGCATTGTAGCCGGTACCGGAAAAGTATGATGTTCCGTATGTATTATATACGGTACCCGAATATGTCGAGTAGCCGGCTGTCCCAGCAGACAAACCCGAAGTGAGTGCTAAGGCGGCCATTCCCCACGATTGCGCTCGTTTCACTTTTTTCATATATTCTTCGCTCGACCATACCTTCAGATAACTGTCATCGTCTGATGCAGCCGAAAGATTTATCACCGGATCGAACTCGAATTCAGTTTCGCTATCGTTTCTTACAATCAGCTCGATCTTGTACCATTTGCCGTAATCTTTCACGACAGAATAGCTTACGGCCATGCCTATACCATTCTGATAAGCCATTTGCCATAGTTCGCCGTCGCTGTAATATGGTTTGACTTCGGCATATTTGATTGTGTCCCTGATAATTGGCCGGTACTCTTTGGGTGTGTCGAAAATATTGGAAAACAACTTGTTCAGCCAGAAAGCATCTTTGGTGACAAACGCCGTTTTGAGATCACCGTCGGCACGGCATACCATATTGTTCAGATTCTCGCCATTTATGCAAGCGTCGAGAACTCTGACCCTATAATAAGAGGCATAAATGCCTATTTCGAAATTCATCCTCAATGAATCCGCATCGCGGTTACCATTCGGAAGATTCATTGTGCAAATATACCGATTGCCGTTGTGTTCGCTGATTTCGACATCGGGAGCACCGGACAATAAGCCGCATGCGGTGATGCTGTCACATTTAAACTGCTTGACCCATTGCGGCGTACCGTTGCTAATAACGAAATTACTTGCTTTTAATGTAATATCCTCAGCTGCTATTTTTTCAAGTTCGGCTGCGCTCTTACCCGTTTTCAGTTTGCGGTATTCACTCCATGGTAAATATTCTCCTGTCGCCTCATTCAGATACGACCAGCCTCCTGCTGTAAATTTCGCCACCTCCATACTGTTTGGCCTGTCTTGAGCACAAGCTAATGCGATATTAGAAAGAGCTATGAAAACGAGAAATATGTTTTTCATAAATTCTGGGTCATAAATCTATTACAAATTTAATAGAATCTGGCTTATTATGCAAATTTCTCAGGCTAATCTTTAAGATTTAACACTACACTGTTTTACGCCCTCTGCGGGAGAGGAAGCAATGGTTCGTCCGCTACATTTTAATTGAGATGCATTGATAATATGTGAGTTACTTGTTAGAATGGATGTTGGACACGAGTATGCGTGACGAAGGAATACGAAGTGTGTATTTGATAATCGCTTATGTGATAACTGGTAACGAGATATGATTGTTTGAAGCCGCACGGGGAAGTGCTATAATATACACCTTCGGCTGCTGGGGTTACGTAGAAAATAATGCAGTTCTTTAGAACTGCGCGGGCCGAAGCCTCCGCCGGCGGAGGCCCGCTGTTCGCGGTCCCCGCAGGCTTCGACCCGAAAACATTGTTGCATAATCCAGATTGCGGAGCAATCCGCGCGGCCGCCCCAAGGGGGGGGCAGGGCGGGCGCGAATATTCGAGACGAACATTTGCGACAAGTTGCGGCTTCTTCAGAAGCCGCGCGAGCCGCAGCCTTCGGGCGGCGGAGGCTCGCTATCGTTCACCTCCGCAGGCTGCTGCTCGCAACTACGCAACCATAACTGCCGCAAAACCTGTCGCAGCAAAGTTGCGGCTTCTTTGAAGCCGCGCAGGCCGAAGCCTCCGCCGGCGAAGGCCTGCTACTCGCAGTCCTCCGCAGTCTTCGACCTGCATCTTCTGCACCGGTAATAGCCTATTATAATATGTCGCAACAAATTGCGATTCTTTAGAAACGCGCAGCCCGCAGCCGTCCCCGAAATCAGGACTTCAGCGCAAAAACAACCTAAAAACAACCGAACATCAAAAACAAAACAACTAAAAACAACCTAAAAACAACTCGGGGCAAAGCTCCACCAGTCGTAAAACCGCCACACCG
>CAYYUW010000082.1:0-3393 GCA_964474985.1 uncultured Alistipes sp.
CCTCGCCCTTGGGCACGGGTCCCGAAATGATGAGCGGCGTACGGGCATCGTCGATAAGTATAGAGTCGGCCTCGTCGACGATAGCGTAGTGCAGATTCTCACGCTGCACCAAATCGGCCGGCGATCCGGCCATATTGTCGCGCAGGTAGTCGAAGCCGAACTCGTTGTTGGTACCGAAGGTGATGTCGGCGCGGTAGGCACGCTTGCGCTCCTCGGTATTGGGTTTGTGCATATCGATGCAGTCGACCGAAAGGCCGTGGAACTGGTACATAGGACCCATCCACTCGCAGTCACGCCGCGACAGGTAGTCGTTCACCGTCACCACGTGTACGCCCTTGCCGGCCAGCGCATTGAGGAATACCGGCAGCGTAGCCACCAGCGTCTTGCCTTCGCCAGTAGCCATCTCGGCTATACGTCCGCGCAGCTTCTCGTCGTCGGAGTTCTTCAGACCGTCGACACGACCGAGGTGCAGAACCACGCCGCCGAACAGCTGGCTGTCATAGTGGACCATATTCCACTTGATCATATTGCCGCCGGCCATCCAGCTGTTGCTGTACACCGCATTGCCCTCGTCGTCGATCTTGACGAAATCCTTGCGCGCCGACAGATCGCGGTCGAACTGCGTGGCACGCACCGTAATGGTCTCGTTCTCGGCGAAACGGCGGGCGGTCGACTTCATAATGGCGAACGCCTCGGGGAGGATGTGGTAGAGCTTTTCCTCGATCTTGCGGTTGACCTCCTTCTTCAGATCCTCGATGCGTCTGCCCTTGGACTCCTTGTCCTCGAGCCACTTGGCCTTGGCGTGCTCGCGCGCCTTGGCGTCAAGTTCCTCGTAGGCGGGTTCGGGACAGTCCAGTTCGCCCTTGAGCGAGGCTATCTCGTTCTCCTCCGCCGAGATATAATCGGCTATGCTGCGGCGCAAAGCTGCGCTGTGCTCTCGCAGCTGGTCGTGTGTGAGAGCGTCGATATCTGCATATTTCTTTTTGATCTCTTCAACGAAAGGCTGGATAAGCCGTCGATCCTTGTCGGCCTTGGAGCCTAAAAACAGTTTAATGGTCTTTTCTAAAATGCCCATCTGAAAATATCTAAATTAGTTAATCATACAAAGGTAACGCTTTTTCGCGACAAAACATTACCGCAATGCGTTTTTTATCGTCTGCCGTCCCAACCGGCACTCGCAGCAGCGCTGTGCCGCGCAATACTCGTTGCGGATCTGCAGCAGCGCCTGCGTATCCAGTGCGCTATGCACCGGCACGCCCTCGCCCCTCCAGCCTCGGATGAAACGGTTGTCTTCGGCCGGTATGCTGTCCAACAGATCTATCGCCCGCCGGCGCAGATCCTCCTTGCAGTTCATCGATCCGTAGTAATACTGCATCGGCACTACGAAATTGATGCCGAGAAGGTCGGCCTTGCCCGCACCGATACGCTTTACCGACCTGTCGGAGTTGCGGGCCGGAACATAGTGGCTCGTCCAGTAATCCGACGCCTCGGCCGAAAACAGTTTCCGCACATCGTTTACCGTGCGGCACGCCAGCACGCTGTCAGGCAGGAAATCGGTAGCGCGAATAAGCGCAGCCAACTGTGACAGCCGCAGAACGGGATGATTGCGGGGATTCACTCCATCGAGGGTCCACTCGCGCGGGTGCATAGGTTCGATGCCGTAGAAGCGGCCGAGCCACGCGAACTCGCCCTTGAGCGAGCGGATGTAATCATCCTCCTCGTAGCGGTCGAGCAGCCCCGAAGCGCAGAGCAGCAGCGCCTCGACGATACGCTCCGAGGTGCCGTAGCGCCGCAGGGCGCTATATGGCACGCGGCGAGCCAGTTCGGTATAGGCATCGCGATTGTTCACGTCGCCCATAACGCGGAACAGCATTACATAAAAGGTCTGCTCCCACTCCTTGCGGCACTGCTTGAACAGGGAGTCTATATCGCTGTACTTGCGCACTATACGGTCGTAATAAAACTGCGTCAGCAGCTCGGTGCGGTCGACAGGCGTCATCTCACGCAGCCGCTCGCCGCAGCCGTATATCTTGGCACCGCTGCGCAGTCTGTTGCAGCTCCGGCGCACGGCATCGGGAATCGCGACGCGCACTGTCGGCAGCTCGCCGGCCGCATCGGGCACAGGACCAGACGTCACGAAGCAGGCGATGCAGTCGCTCGGGACATTTCTTCCGCCGAGCATAACGCTGCCCGAGCAGCTCCGGCCGTCGATGGCAATGCGTACCGCACGGGCCGCACCGCCGCATATCTCCCCTGCCGCCTCGACTTCGATCCGGCGCCCGTCCTCGGCGTCGAACCCGCCGGAGATCCAGCGTGCATCGCTCCACAGCAGGCGCAGAAGCATATCGTCGAGTTCGGCGCGCGACATATATCAGAGCATATTGAGTTCGAGCAGAGCCTCCTCGGACATCATCGACCGATCCCACTGCGGCTCGAAGGTGAGTATCACATTCACCGACTTCACTCCGTCGATCTTTCCCACCTGAACATTCACATCCTCGACGAGCATATCGGCCATAGGACAATTGGGCGCCGTCAGGGTCATACGTATCGTGGCCACGCCGTCGGGCGTGAAGTCGATCTCGTAGATAAGTCCCAGATCGTAGACATTAACCGGAATCTCCGGATCGTATATGTTTTTAAGCGTCAGAACGATATCGCGTTCTACGCGAAGTATCTCCTCAGGTGTCATACGTTCGGCGTCGTTTCCTTTTCGCGCGCCTCGAATGCGAGGGCGTACATACGCATCTGCTTGATCATCGCCACCAATCCGTTGCTGCGCGTGGGCGACAGATTCTCGCGCAGACCGATGCGGTCTATGAAATAGAGTTCCGTAGCGAGCAGTTCCTCGGGTGTGCGGCCGTTCATAACACGTATGAGCAGCGCGATGATGCCCTTGGTAATTATGGCGTCGCTGTCGGCGGTGAAATACAACCGGCCGTCGTGCTCGGCGGCATCGATCCACACGCGCGACTGACAACCCTGAATCAAATAGCGGTCATTGCGGTGTTCGGGATCGATAGCCGGCAGCGACTCGCTGAGTCCGATCAAGTAGTCGTACTTGTCGAGCCAGTCGTCGAATACCGCGAACTCCTCGATGATATCTTCCTGTATTTTATCCATTGTGTGCAAGTTATGTTATTCTGTTGCAATAATCTCGTCCAAAGGCAGGGCCGTCGAAGCGATCGGTCTGCCGATGCGCACGATGCGTGCCAAAGTAGGTGCCACGGAGCACATATCGACGCTGCGGTAGATGTGCTTGGCGGCAGGCACCCGCCACCCCAACCACATCAGCGGCACATGGGTATCGTAGCCGTACATCGAACCCGAAAGCGAACGGACATCCTCGCGCTCCTCGATCCAGCCGGCCATAAGGTTGATCGTCAGATCGCC
>CAYYUW010000083.1:0-4951 GCA_964474985.1 uncultured Alistipes sp.
ATCATCGTCACCTCGGACAACGGAATGCCTTTCCCGCGCGCCAAGGGGACGCAGTACGAGTACGCCCACCACTTGCCGCTGGCGATCATGTGGCCGCGGGGATTGAAGCGCCCGGGCCGTCGCGAGGCGGGGTATGTGTCGTTCGTCGACCTGGCCCCGACGCTTCTGGATCTGGCGGGGGTAGACCCTGACGAAAGCGGGATGAAACCGATGGCGGGGGCGTCGCTGCGTCCGTTGATCGAGAACCGCCGCGACCCTGCCGCCGCGTTGCGTGAACGGGCCTTGCTGGGACGCGAGCGTCACGACAACGGCCGGCCCGGTGACGAAGGCTATCCCATTCGCGGCATCGTGCGCGACGGCTATCTGTACCTCTGCAATCTTGCTCCGGAGCGCCTGCCTGCGGGTTACGGTGTGACGGGTTACCGCGACATCGACTCCTCGCCCACCAAAACCGCCATTCTCGAGGCCTACCGTTCGGGCCGCGACCGTCGCTATTTCGATCTGACGATGGGGCGGCGTGCGGCCGAGGAACTCTACTGTGTGGCGACCGACCGCGAGTGTCTGAACGACCTTGCGCGTCGTCCGGAGTACCGCGCTCTGATGGATCGCCTGCACGAGGAGCTGTTCGGGGCGTTGCGGGCGCAGGGAGATCCGCGCGTCGTGGGTGACGGCTCGGTCTTCGATCGCTATCCCTACGACAAGCCGGGCAAGGAGCGCATTTACGAGCGGACTTTGAGCGGCGAAATCGTCCCCTGGGAGCAGTCGAAGTGGATTATCCCGGGTGACTACGGGAAGGGGGATCTGGACTGACACACCCTTTTTCGACAACACGATGCGCCATGTTGGCATTTAGAAAAGTTTTATTATTTTTGTCGCGAATCCTGTGAAGCTTTCTCAGGACGACACGGAGAAGAATATGGACTAAAAACGATACATGATATGAAACAGTTGTTTGTTTTGTTGCTGGTTTTGGCGGGCATGGCCTCCTGTGCCCCTGAAGGCCCTCGCCATCGCAATGCGGCCGAGATTGCAGATTTGATTCGCAACCCCAAGACCGAACAGGTGCTTGTAGCCGCACACCGCGGTGACTGGCGCAATTTTCCGGAGAACTCCATCCCTGCGATCAACAGCGCGATCGCTATGGGGGTCGACATTATCGAGCTGGACTTGAAGATGACGGCCGACAGCGTGCTGGTGTTGATGCACGACGCGCGGATCGACCGCACCACCACGGGCAAGGGCCTTGTGAGCGAGATCACCTACGACTCGATCGGCCGGGTAACCCTGCGCGCGGGCCAGGGAGTCGCGACGGATTGGAAAGTGCCGACCTTCGAGGAGGCGCTGCTCGCCTGCAAAGACCGCGCGGTGGTCAATATCGACCAGGGTTTTCAGTATTACGACCTGATCCACCCCATTTTGGAGCGTAACGGGATGTTGGAGCAGGCGTTGATCAAGGGACGCGTGACGGCTGCGGAGGCCGAGGCGACATTCTCGAAATACGAGAAAAACTGCCTCTTTATGCCCATCGTCAATGTCGGGAAAAAACGCCACGCCGAGGGGTTGGAGAGCTATCGCGGCGCTGTGCCGCTCGCTTACGAGGTTTGCTGGCAGCAGATGACTCCCGACGTTGAGGCCTGTATGCAGGAGGTTCTGGCATCCGGTTCGAAACTGTGGGTCAACTCGCTGTGGCCCTCCCTGAACGGCGGTCTTTGCGACGATGCGGCCGTTGAGGGCGACGCGGCGGAGATCTACGGCGCACTGCTCGACATGGGTGCCACGATGATCCAGACCGACCGCCCCGCCCTTTTGATCGACTACCTTTCGCAGCGCGGCCTGCACTAAAACGCTGAAAACGGGGGGGGGTATGGATAATCGCTTTACGAAATTCTACCGGATCAGCGATCCCGCACCGACGCTCGACATCGGCGAGGCCGAACGCACGAAATATTATCGCCGCCTGCGTTTGCAGACCTTCGCGGCCGCGACACTCGGATACAGCCTTTACTACGTCTGCCGCACGAGCCTCAACGTGATGAAAAAGCCGATTATCGACAGCGGAATGCTCGATGCGCGGCAGTTGGGTGTCGTAGGTTCGGCGCTGCTCTTTACGTATGCCATCGGCAAATTCGTCAACGGATTTGTGGCCGACTACTGCAATATCAAGCGCTTTATGGCTACGGGACTGCTGGTCTCGACACTGGCCAATGCGTTGATGGGCATCGTGGGCGTGGCCCATACGGTGATTCCCACGGCGTTGATCTTCACCGTCTTCGCCTTGATGTGGGGCTTCAACGGATGGGCGCAGTCGATGGGTGCGCCGCCGTCGATCATTTCGCTTTCGCGGTGGTTTCCGCTCAAGGAGCGCGGCACTTATTACGGCTTTTTCTCCGCAAGTCACAACTTCGGCGAGTTCTTCTCGTTCCTCTTTGTCGGCTCGATCGTGACGGCCGTGGGGTGGCAGGCGGGCTTCTTCGGCTCGGCCGTCGCGGGTGCGTTAGGCGTGGCGGTCATCCTTTTCTGGCTTCACGACACGCCCGAATCCAAGGGGCTGCCCTCGGTCGAGACCCTCTCGCACGAAAAGAAGACGGCCGCCTCGCAACAGTCCGTGCGCGAAATACAGCGGCAGGTGCTGCTGACCCCTGCGGTGTGGATTCTGGCGGCGGCCAGCGCCTTTATGTATATTTCGCGCTATGCGATCAACAGCTGGGGCGTGCTTTTTTTGCAGGAGGCCAAGGGCTATTCGGAGGTCGAGGCAATTTCGACGGTCTCGATCAATGCCCTGCTCGGCATCTTCGGCACGGTACTCTCGGGGTGGTTCTCCGACAAACTTTTCAAGGGCGACCGGCGCTATCCCGCCCTGATCTTCGGGGTGCTGAACTCGGTGGCTTTGGGACTCTTTATCTACGGCGGCAATGCACTTTGGGTCAATATGCTGGCGATGGTGCTGTTCGGCGTTGCGATCGGCGTTTTGATCTGCTTCCTCGGCGGTTTGATGGCCGTGGACATTGTCCCCCGCAAGGCGTCCGGCGCGGCGTTAGGCGTTGTGGGTATCGCCTCCTATGCGGCGGCGGGTTTGCAGGAGATCATCTCGGGCTGGTTGATCCAGAGTCATGTTCAGGTGGGGGCAGACGGCGTCGCGCACCACGATTTTCGTGCGGCGGCCCTCTTTTGGTTAGGTGCTTCGATTATTTCGTTCCTCCTGCCGCTCCTGAACAAAAAACGGCGTGCGGAGGAGGATGAATAACCCGCATTTCAGTGAAATTCAAACGGAAACCCTTAAAACCTTAATATAATGACACCCTCGCAACTTCGATTTACGGGCCTTTCGGCGCTCTCGGTGGCGGCCGCCGGCTGTGCCGACCAACACAAAACCGTCGGGATCGAATCGCCCGAGCGACCCAATATCGTGCTGTTTCTGGCAGACGATATAGGCGCCGAGTGCTTCGGCTGTATGGGCGGCGTGTCGTACGATACGCACACCATCGACTCGCTGGCGAATAATAGCCTGTTTTACAGAAATATGCATGCCCAGCCGCTGAGCTCGCCCTCGCGCGTGCAGCTGATGACGGGGCAGTACAACGACCGCAACTATGTCTGCTTCGGCTATATGAACGACGACGAGCCGGTCTTCTCGCAGCTGGCGCAGCAGGCGGGCTACACCACCGGCATGTTCGGCAAATGGCAGTTGGGGCGCGACCGCGAGATGCCCACGCGTTTGGGCTGGGACGAGTGGTATCTCTACCAGCTCGAGGTCTACAAGGAGTTCAACGGCCCGACCGGCACGGACCGTTACGCCAACTGCATGATGGACAACCACGGCCACTACGAATATTCGATCTACGGCCCGGACGGGATCGAGGGGGCGGTTTTCGAGTTCCTCGACCGGCAAAAGGACTCCGACAAACCCTTCCTGCTCTACTACACCACGCCCCTTGTGCATACGCCCCATACGCCCACGCCCGATTCCGAAAGCTGGGATCTCGACTTCCTGGGCCGTTTTAAGAAGGATACCTCCAATTTCCGCGATATGGTGGCCTATTTGGACAAAAAGGTGGATCGTCTGGTCGGGCGGCTGAAACGCAACGGACAGTGGGACAACACGATATTCATCTTCACGTCCGACAACGGCACTTCGACGCGCATTGTCTCGCAACTCTCCGACGGCACGCTGCGCCGCGGCGGCAAGGGCGATCCGCGCGGGGTGGGAACTTCCGTGCCGCTGTTTGTCTGCTGGGGCGACCGCATTGCGCCGCGCGTAAGCGACCGTTTGGTCGATTTCACGGACTTCTTCCCCACCTTTGCCGATGCCATGCGGATCGAAATTCCCGACGACTGGGTGCTGGACGGCGTGAGCCTTTACCCCGAGATCGCGGGTTGCGAGCCGCTCGAAAAGGAGATTTCGCTCATGCACTTCAACCCGCTGTGGCCCACCGCCGCCGCACCGTATGCCGCCCGTGCCGCCCGCTCGGCCGATTACAAACTCTACTCCGACGGCCGTTTCTACTGCACGCGCGACGATTTTATGGAGGAGCATCCGTTGGATATAGCGACCTGCCCGGACGAGGTGAAGGCCCTCTATGCCCGTCTTAAAGCCAAGGTCGACGAGTGCCCCGACTTCCGTCCCGATATGCCCGGAGCGCCGCGCCGCGGAAATTACGGCACGTTCTACGATTTTGCAAAACCCAATAATCCCTTCTAAATCATCGCTATGAAACGTTTCTTGCTGCTTGTCGCGATGCTTCTCTGCGCAGGGCTCTACGTCAGCCGTGCGCAGGAGTTTCGCTATGTCGACGCTTCGACGCTCACGATTATCAACAAGGCCCAGCCCGATCGCGGCCCTGCATTCGAACGCCTCGATGTCGGGCGCTATGCAGACCTTCCGAAGAACGTCAACCGCTACGCCCGCTATGCAACGGGCCTTGCCGTCGTCTTCCGCACCGACAGCCGCAAC
>CAYYUW010000084.1:0-9608 GCA_964474985.1 uncultured Alistipes sp.
AGAAAAATCAAAATATATTTGTATTGTATAGGCTATAGCACCTAGCCAAGCACTTGAAATGCTCAAAATTGATATATCATATGAAAATACTGCATCTGCAACTATAGCTACATTATTGGCAATCAATATTTTTTTTCCTAATCCTTTTATAAATCGGCAAAATCCTAAGCTAAAATCATCAATTGTAGTAGTTCTATTATTTATTTCCTTTTCAATAGTTTCATATCTAACAATAGGTCCCGCGATTAATTGGGGAAACATAGAAATATATAACAATAAATTAAAGAAATTTTTTTGTACTTTAGCTTTATTCATAACAATGTCAAATATATATGACATCATTTGGAATGTAAAAAATGATATACCAATTGGTAAGGCTATTTTAACAATTAGATTATCTTTACCAGTTAGCCAAGCTATGTTTTCTGTAATAAATGTTAGATATTTAAATATAATAAGTAATAATATATTATATATTGTTACAATTGATGCAAGTAATTTTCTTTTATTCCAATGTTTTTCAATTAATAGTCCGAATATCCAGTTTATAAAAACTGAAAATATCATAACAAATACAAATGTTGGTTCACCCCAAGCATAAAATCCTAAACTTACTAATAATAAAATCCAATTTTTCCGAAGGTGATCCTGCCTGCACAGCCAAGAAGAATTGCTTCTATACGCAACCCTTTGCTTTGCCTTGTATCGTCCGCCCCAAACTCCGCTCCGTCCAACTGCTTTTTGGTGCCATTATTGCAGCAGGGCGGGCTAAAAACGTTATATGAAACGCACGGATCATACGATTTACGATGTGGATACGCCGCTGTTTACATACGATAACATACTGCAGAAAGCGCCGAGGCAGCTGCCTCAGATGCCGATGCCGCCGTCGATGGCCTATAGGATCGTACACGACGAGGCTATGCTCGACGGCAATCCGCGGTTGAATTTGGCATCGTTCGTTACGGACCGTATGGATGACTATGCCGACGAGTTGATGCGTGAGAATATGGGCAAGAACCTGATCGACCGAAGCCAGTATCCGCACAGCAGCCGCATCGAACAGCGCTGCATAGATATTCTGGCCGATCTGTGGCACTCGCCCGAGAAGCCCGAGTGTACGGGCACGAGCACGATAGGTTCGTCCGAGGCGTGCGTCTTGGGCGGGTTGTCGGCACTGTTGCGGCGCCGCGGCGCTGCGGGCTTCAGCGGCCGGCCCAACTTCGTAATCGGTGCGGCGCATCAGGTTATATGGGATAAATTCGCCCGCTACTTGGATCTCGAGATGCGCACGGTGCCGCTGACTGCGGCCCGACCGACGCTCGATGCGGATCGGGTGGCCGAGCTGTGCGATGAAAATACATTTATGGCGGTGGCCATAGAGTGCGTGGCGGCGACAGGTATAAATGACGATGCCGAGCAGTTGGACCGCGTGCTCGAGAAGCTCCACGCACGCAAAGGCTACGACATAGGCATACATGTCGATGCGGCATCGGGCGGCTTCCTGCTGCCGTTTCTGCATCCTGCGCGCAAGTGGGACTTCAGATTGCGGCGGGTGCGGTCGATAAACACCTCGGCGCACAAGTACGGGCTTGTGTACTCGGGTTTGGGGTGGATCGTGTGGCGCGGTCGGGACTGTCTGCCCGAATCGATGCGCTTCGAAGATCGATATTCGGGCCGGCACGACATCTCGCCCGATATCAACTTCACCAAGCCGGCCAACCGCGTGCTGGCGCAGTATTACCAGTTCCTGAGGTTGGGATTCAACGGGTTCCGCGACCTGCAAATGAGTTGTATGAAGGTCGCCGAGCATATCCGCAGCCGTCTCGGGGATTTGGGGTTCGCGCCATTGACTCGCCAGCTCGAGAATCCGATCGTGGCGTGGAGCCTTGTCCCCGATCCCAACCGCAAGTGGACGCTGTACGATCTGTCGGATGCTATGCGCGGCGAGGGGTGGCTGATACCCGTATATGCGCTGCCCGAGCAGCTGGACGATATGGTTATTATGCGCATCGTCGTCAAGCACGGTATGGGCATCGATATGGCCGACCTGCTGCTGCACGATCTCAAACGGTGCAGCGACAAACTCGACAGCCGCCTATCGGCGACGCGCAGCTACGACGACGTGGCACGCCGCCGGCCGGTCGAACCCCGCAACTTTTCGCACTAAGGCTCGACCTCGAGACGCGAGAGAAGGTATGGACGTACATCCTCCCAACGGTAGTAGGGAGCCATATCGGTATGTACGGGTATCGACTGTTCGCGCTCGTTGAGCATCATCTTGACTATTACCTCGCCGGTCTTTTTGTGGCGGAAGAATACGATCTGAATGTTGGCGGCCATTGGCGACACCTTCGAGACGCACCACTTTTCGTGCAGATCGCCGTAGCCCTCGACCGTGGCCGAGGCGTCGCTCAGACCCAGCAGCGACGCCAGCGGAATGACATTGACATCGTGAGCGAAACGCAGCGTCGCCGACTTGCCGTTGCCCGCAATGGCTGCATCGGCCGATTCGATGATATTGCGCAGAGCACCGCGCATATCCGACATAACGCCGCGGCCGTACTCGGGCGAGGGACCGAGGCCGAGATATGCACGGGCATTGTAGAACTGCCAAATGTCGTAGCACTCCTGCTCAGTCAGAAGGTCGTAGAGCGACAGACCGAGGTATTCGGTGTCCTGCATAATCGAGGCCAGCAGGTACAGGTCGATCATAAAGCTGCGCGCTGTGGCCGTTGAAACGGTATCGGCGACAGCCGGTGCATAGATCCGCTTAAAGACACGTTCCGGCTCGGGCGTGTGGGCTGCGCGCAGACTGTCGAAAACGGGCGTGGTGAATTTGCGGATGCTTGTGGTATAGGGCATATTGTTCAGGTACTCCATATATCGGTCGCCGGTCTCGCGCGTAATCTCGATCTGCGGGTTCAACTCCTTGAGCCTCTCGGAGAAAGCTGCCATACTGAGGATGCAGCGCGGCACGATCGTCGAGCGGCACTCGATATCGACCCGCTTGCCGCCGGCAGTCGAGAAGACCTCGGGAAATGCCTTGTACATTCGTTCGGCAATGCCGCGGTGCTCACGCACTCCGCGCGGCGACAGCTGTCCGCAGCGCCCCTCGGCATCGGCCGCGATGATCGCCATCTTGCGGGCAAGCTCCTCGCCCTGAGCCGTGAGAAGTCCGGCAGCCGAGGCCTCAGCCAACTGCTCGTTCATCTCGGCATACAACTTCTCGGATGTGTGCCAGCGCGAGCCGTGACGCCCGAAATGACTGATATAGAACGGTTCATAACCCTTGGGCGCCGGCGTGTAGGCTTCTGTCGGCTCCTCATACGAGTGGTACAGGCCGGCCGTGCGCTCGATGCGGCCCAGAATCTGCTCGCGGGTGAGTCCCTGTCCGTGGGCTGCACTGCCCGCCGCAATAGCTGCCGCCGCAATAACGAATATAAACTTTTTCATCGGTTGGTGATTGTGTTGTTACTTTCCCTGCAAAGATAGCAATAAGTGCGTGCAAATGCAAGCCGGCTCGTGTTTTGCTTTTGCGGGGCGCGCGACTTCAAAGAAGCCGCAGTTTGTCGAGACAAAGGAAATGCTCAGCACCTTGCCTGTAAACGAAACGAGCCGCACCATTCTCGGTGCGGCTCGCGGTATTGGAGCGGGGGAGAAGGTTACTCCTGCATCTTCTTGTGCAGGGCGGCGATCTCCTCGTATTTCTTGGCCATTTCTTCCGAGCGGTCGCTCAGGCGGTAGTAGATCGACTTGAGCATCTCGACGGGGATGATCTCGTCGGGACCGAGTTCGTGAGCCTTTTCAAGCGAAGGCAGAGCCTTTTCGAACACGTCGTTGATCTCCTGCTGGAACTTTTCGGAGGCTTCGTAGCTGGTGAAGGTCTTCGAAGCAAGCTCGGCCTGCATACCGTCAGCCTTCGAGCAGTAGACGTAGCCGAGGCGCAGCTGGTTGATGTAGACTTCGGGCTGGAGTTCGACCACCTTGCCGTAGGCTACGATAGCGTCGTCCCAGCGCTTGGTGTGGAGGTAGATGTTGCCAAGGCCGGCCCACAGGGTGGGATTCTCGGGATCGGCTGCGATAGCGCTCTTCACGATGTCGAAGATCTCCTCGGGATCCTCCTTGCTGCCCTCGCGCGAGTAGAACATCGTCAGGCTCTCGAGGATGTTGTTGTTATTGGGGAACTTGCCGATGCCGTCGAGCAGGATTTGCTTGCTCTTGGCCATATCGCCCGTTTCGTTGCGGTAGTAGCAGTGGAACAGCAGATAGAAGACGTCGCCGTCGGAGTAGTAGTTGTTCTCCAGCGCGCCCTCAAGGCACTTCTGACCGTTGTCGAAGTCGCCCGACAGAGCGTACAGATAGCCTGCATTGAACAGCAGCATGGTGTCGTTCTGGTTCAGGGCGGGGGTGCGGCCTACCTCGTATGCGCTGAGGTATCCGTTTGCGGCCTTGGTGTATTCACCGATGGTGAACATATTGGACGCATCCTGAATGTAGTAGTCCTTGATCTGACGCAGACCGTCCTTAACCTTGTCGGCAACCTTGGGATCCATTTCGAAAGCCTTCAGATAGGCATCCTTGGCGGTATTTGCAGCACCCTCGATTACGGGACGAGCTTCCCACGCGCGGATCATTCCGCCCTCGGTGTAGACGTCGGTGTAGTCGTAGGTCATCTGCTCGAACTGGCGGCCGGCTTTGGTCACGCTCTGAGTGGATGCGGGTTTGCCCATCGATGCCTCGATGAGGTTGGCAGGCATATCCGGATAGAGATTTGCCGAAGGAGCCACTGCGATTTCGTAGTAGGCCTTGCCGCGGTTGAGCCACGTGGCGCTCTTGGCGCCCTTCTTGGCGTCGGCGATTTCCGAGTCGCTCTTGGCTGCCTTGGCCTTGAGTGCCGACTCGTTGATCTTCTGTGCATTTGCAGCGGGAGCAGCGCAGAGAAGCGCTACGGCCGCCATCATCATCAATCGTTTCATAAGCGTTTTTTTAGATTCTATGAATATTCAGTTAATAGCTCTTATCAGTTGTTCGCATCCGGCTGGGCCGAGGTTGCATCAGGCGTTTCAGCCGAGTCCGCCGTCTCGACCGAGGCGGTGGCTTCGGTATTCTCGCCCTGCTCCTGTTCGTCGCTCTTGGGCACGGCCATAACCGATGCTATTGCGTCGCCCTCGCGCAGGTTGATTATGCGCACGCCCTGAGTGGCGCGGCCGGCGATGCGGATGCCGTCGACAGCCGTGCGGATAGTGATGCCGCTGCGGTTTATGATCATAAGGTCGTTGTCGTCGGTGACGGCCTGTATGGATACCAGTTTGCCGGTCTTATCGGTGATGTTGATCGTCTTGACGCCCTTGCCGCCGCGGTTGGTGATTCGGTATTCGTCCAAATCGGTACGTTTGCCGTAGCCGTTTTCGCTCAGTACCAGTACGTCCTGCTTGCTGTCAGGCTCGACGCACACCATACCGATGACCTCGTCGCCCTCGTCGAGCGCGATGCCGCGGACGCCGGCGCCAACACGGCCGATCGGGCGGACGGTGCTTTCATTGAAGCGTATGGCCTTGCCCTCGCGTGCGGCGATCATAATCTCGGCTTTGCCGGTAGTGAGCTTGGCTTCGATCAGCTGGTCGCCCTCGCGGATGACGATCGCATTGACGCCGCTCTGACGCGGACGCGAGTAGGCTTCGAGCTTCGTCTTCTTGATCGTGCCGTCCTTGGTGCACATTACGATATAGTTGTTGTCGACATACTCGGCATCGTCCAGCCGGCGCACGTTGATATATGCGCGCACCTTGTCGTCCGGTTCGATCTGAATGACATTCTGTATGGCGCGGCCCTTCGACGAGCGCGAGCCTTCGGGGATGTTGTACACCTTGAGCCAGTAGCAGCGCCCCTTCTCGGTGAAGAAGAGCATCGTGTTGTGCATCGTGGCCACATAGATGTGCTCGATGAAGTCCTCGTCGCGCGTCGCGCTGCCCTTGACGCCGATGCCGCCGCGGTTTTGGGTGCGGTATTCGCTCAGCGGGGTGCGCTTGATATAGCCCATATGCGATATGGTGATGACCATATCGTCGTCGGCGTAGAAGTCTTCGGGGTTGAACTCCTCGGCCGAGAAGACGATCTCCGAGCGGCGCTCGTCGCCGTACTTGGCCTTCATATCGAGCAGCTCGTCCTTGATGATCTGCATCTGGAGCGACTCGTCGGCCAGAACCGCGTTGTAGTATTCGATGCGCTTCTGCAGCTCGTCGCGTTCGGCGGTGAGCTTGCCGTGCTCCAATCCGGTCAGTGCGCGCAGACGCATCTCGATGATGGCCGAAGCCTGAAGCTCCGACAGACCGAAGCGTTCGATAAGCGACTGGCGGGCCGTTTCGGGATCCTTGGCCGAGCGGATGATATGTATCACCTCGTCGATGTTGTCCTGAGCGATAAGCAGTCCCAGCACGATATGCAGACGCTCCGAAGCCTTCTTCAGATCGAAGCGCGTGCGGCGGACGACGATCTTGTGGCGATGCTCGACGAAATGCGCGATCAGATCCTTGAGGTTGAGCAGCATCGGGCGGCCGTCGACCAGCGCGATGTTGTTCACCACGAACGAGGACTGCAGCTGCGTATTCTTGAACAGTGTGTTCAGAACCACGCTGGCCACAGCATCCTGCTTGAGGATCACCACCACGCGGACGCCGTTGCGGTCGCTCTCGTCGTTGATATAGGATATGCCTTCGAGCTTCTTGTCGTTGACCATATCGGCGATCTTCTTGATCATCTCGGCCTTGTTGACCATATAGGGGATCTCGGTGATGACGATGCACTCGCGGCCCGTGGGCGTATGTTCGATTTCGGTCTTGGCGCGCATAACGATGCGGCCGCGGCCGGTCTCGAGCGCCTCGCGCACGCCCTCGTAGCCGTAGATGATGCCGCCGGTGGGGAAGTCGGGACCCTTGACGTACTTGGTGAGCTGGCTCACCTCGATGCTGCGGTCGTCGATATAGGCGCAGCAGGCGTCGACTACTTCGCCCAGATTGTGCGGAGCCATATTGGTCGCCATACCGACTGCGATGCCGCTCGCGCCGTTGACAAGCAGCAGCGGAATCTTGGTGGGCAGCACGGTAGGCTCGGGGGTGGTGTCGTCGAAGTTGAGCGTAAAGTCGATCGTATCCTTGTCGATGTCGGCCATAACCTCGTCGGCGATCTTGCGCATACGGGCCTCGGTGTAACGCATCGCCGCGGGCGAGTCGCCGTCCATCGAGCCGAAGTTGCCCTGACCGTCGACCAACGGATAGCGCATCGACCACTCCTGTGCCATACGCACCATTGCGTCGTAGACCGACGAGTCTCCGTGCGGGTGGAACTTGCCGAGCACGTCGCCGACGATACGCGCCGACTTACGGGTCGGCCTGTCGGAGTACAGGTTCAGCTCGTTGCTCATATCGTACAGAATACGACGATGAACGGGTTTGAGTCCGTCGCGTACGTCCGGCAGGGCGCGCGAAACGATTACCGACATAGAATAGTCGATATAAGCGGATTTCATCTCTTCCTCGATGTTGATCGTGATGATTTTTCCGCTATTCTTCTCTTCCAATTCTTCTGACATAATTTCTTTCCGGTTCTTTTCTTCTTGTGCGGCCGAAGCCTGTCGTCGGCCGTCTCTCGTTTTTCTTATATTTTAACGTGTAAAAATACGATATATTTCCCAAATGAACAAAAATCGAAGGCGGTTTTTAACTCCTCGGTGCGTTTTCTCCCTGCCGACACCCCTGTAAAGGCCGTTTTCAGCCGATCTGACGGCTCCAAATTTTTATCCCGACAACCTGTCGGATGATTCGTGCAGATCTTCGCGCGAGGATGCACGGTTGAGGTGCGGATCGGGCGCAGTTTGGGTGCAGTTTTGGGCCTGTTCGGGTGGGCAGCCGCAACAAAACAGGCCGCCGAGGTTGTCGGCAGCCTGCATAGGGTTCATTCGCCTTGAGGACTACTTGTGCAGCTCGCTCAGCTTCACGAACAGCTCCTCGAAGCGTGCGGCGATCTCTTTGCGCAGAGCGGCATACTGGCGCTTAACCAGCAGCGAGTTGCAGTTGTCGCCACACTTGCGGGGCAGCTTGCCGTGCTTGTCGGCAGCCTCGCGGGGCTTCTTGCCGAAAGGATTGTTGGCCTTTTCGAAAAGCTCGTTGCGCAGAGCTACGGCCTGCTGCATGATCTGGAATATCTCCTGCTCCTTCGAAGGCTGGTAGATGATAGCCATATCGCAATCGAAAACGACCTCTTCGAGCACGTAATCGATATCTTTCTTTAAACGTCTTAAGTTTGCCATAATTTATTTCTGTTTAGATTTTTCACAAATATAGCGTTTTTTTCGATTCGTTAGGCTCCCGACATACTTTTTTTGCCAATGCGGGCGGGGGATGATGCGGGTACGTTGCGGGTATAATGCGGCAAGGCCGAGCTGTCGGACAGTCGGCCTTGCGGTTGAGGTGCGGGCGGCGTTGTGCCGCAGCGTTACGGCAGTTCTATCTCGAAATTCTCGGCATCGATTTGTTCGAATGTCACGCCATCGACCATTTGCAGCAATGCGTCGTCCACCTCGATCATTATTCCGTTGCCGTTGCAGATGCAGTCACCGTTGCATGTGCAGTTGTACGAGCCGCATTCGCTGCAGCGGCGCGGCACGATCTCCTCCTCGACAGTCTCGACCTCGGCGATCGGCTGGATCAGTATGCGCTCCTCGACGATCGACCCGATGCCGTAGTCGATGACGATCTCGACACGCCGCAGCGGCGGCAGGATATTCTTCTTCATATAGTTCCATGCTGCCGGCATCTTCTTGAGCTGCTGCTCCTTGGCATCGGGCGAAGCCGACGAGTCGATAATCCGCAGCACGGCATCCCTGTCGGGCATATTGCGAGCCGAGGCGACCAATGCGCGGCAGCTCTCCCAATCCTCGGCAACACCCTCGGCCGTAACCCTGTACCGCGACGAAAGGTCGTATTTGGCATTCACATATTTCAGAAAATCCTGAGCACGACCGTTCGACAGCCGCTCGTTGAGCGAATACGGCCCGTCAGGCGAAGCATAGCCCGTAATCGTTATGGCCGATACCTTGGCATTGGATTCCGTGGTCATCCGGTCGATGAAGTCGCCAAGCGCCGTCAGCGCCTCGCTGTTGTCATCCAGATTCTTCTGAAGCGTCGCCATATTGATATTGTAACGCACCGAGTAATCCGATACCCGATCGTTCGGACGATTCACTACATATCGCCGTACCAAATATTCATCCTCCTGATACGTGGCGAGGATCACCGTGTCGCCCGCCGGCTCCTGCCGTCCCCCGTCCGCTGAATTGCCGCCCCGAGCGCGTGAGGTCACCGCCGTGCCCGCAAGCAGTGCGATCGATAAAATTAGTTCAATTGTTTTCACGCTTTACTGTTTATTGGTTGTCCGTTGCTCACTCGCAATATTCACGCCAAATGAATATTGCGTTCGGGCAGTTCCTCCGCGGTTTGGGGCGCGCTGCCGCTGCTGGAGCAGTTGCTCCCGCGGTTTTTGGGGCGCGTCATTTCTGTTAGGGTGGATTTTTAAACATCTTTTCCATTCGGAGCGGATATGCCGCTGCA
>CAYYUW010000085.1:0-2314 GCA_964474985.1 uncultured Alistipes sp.
GCGGCGAACGTCCGGTCGGCCGTATCGACGCCGAGCCGCTGCATACGGTTCAACGCCGCCGACCTTGCCTTGCGCAGCCGCTCCTTGTAGGCAGCCGAGGTTTCGCCGAGCTGTTTGCCTGTCTGGAGGCACTCGCACATCTCCTCGTATTCGGCTGCGGTCATCCCGCGGAGCGACTCCGTGCGGCCGCCGGTGAACTGCGACACCAACGTCTCCTTGTGTTGGTCGAGGTCGATGCCTTTCGCCCTGGCGATGGCATAGAACCGCGAGTAGTTACGCTTCTTCTTTCCCATAATCTTCGAGTGTTTTGAATGTGTTGAGTCTCCGGCAGGTTTCCCTCTCGACCAATACCGGCATCCGACGCTGGAGGGCGACGCACAACTCGATGAGCGCACCTTCGCTCTCTTCGTAGTCGGCCAGCAGGTAGATGGCATCGCTGCGCAGCAGCAGGGCGATATCCCTGCCCATGTGTTCCGCCCAGTCGGCCTCTGCCGGCAGACCGTTGTCCATCGGGCTGACCGGCTCGAACCCGAACCGCCGTATCTTCGCCGCGGCAGCCTTGAACTTGGCGATTGCCTCCCGGACGGGCAGTCCGGAAATTTTGCCGCTGATGTAGATCTTTTCGATTTTCATGTTTTACTGTTTTACTGGTTTACCCCCCCCCAATAACGGCGTGCGCCCTCGTCATACACAGTACAGTCGCCGGTCGCACCAATGAAGCGGCCTTTGCTGAATGCCCGGTAGCCCTCGACCCATATTTTCAGCGACGCATCGTACATCACCTTGGTTGCGGCACGTCCGGCGGGTCGTTTGCCGTCGGCGTGGCTGACGAAGATGAGCAGCTTGTTGCGATGGCGCTCCTTGAAGGCGATGTACTCCTTGTAGGACATCTGCGTGTATTGGAACGAGTCGATGACGACGAAATCCCACGAGCGGGGCTTCGACAGGGCTTCATCCATCTCGGCGAAGGTCATGAAGGCGTTGTACTGGAATTTCCGGCCGCACTCGTCCAACCGATAACGGCGTATCGTATCCTGCGTCGTGCCGCTCAGACCCTCCTCGAGCGGCAGATAGAGCACCCGTCCGAACTCGGAAAGCTCCTTGCAGAAGGAGGCGACCGCCGAGGTCTTGCCGTTGCCCGAATTGCCCCAAAAGAAGACCACGCCCGTGCGGTCGATCTCCCCGACACAGTCGGCCCAAATACCGCCCGGACGTATCGTCCGGCGTTTGATGGTCAGAACCTGTTTGGCTGATAGCGTGCGTCCCATTCGAATAGCGTTTGAACAGCGTTTACTGACGTGCGGCGGCCAGCCGCTTGCTCTTGTGTACCGCCTTCTTCACACGGCGCAGGTCGTACTTGCAGGTCGATGCGTCCTTCACGACCTCGGCAATGGCCCGCTCGCTGTCGAGTCCGTTCGCCCGACAGAGGGCGGCCACCTCGTGCGCCGACGCAGGCGTCAGGTCGATGAACCGGCGGCAGACGCGCGAATAGATTTCGTCGTAGCCCTTCTTGTTGTAGGTAAGGCCGTTTTCCATGCGGCGTTTGATGTACTCGGTCGAGAGGAAGATGATGCCGCAGTGGCCTTCGAGTGCGTTGTAAATCGAAATGAAATAGTAGAATACCGAATCCATCAGCTTGTCACCCTCGTCGAAGATCAGCAGGGGCCGGTCAAGCGTCTTGAGACAGTCGGTGACGATCTGCAGCCGCTCGCGCAGGCTCTCCTTGTTGCTGCGGATGCCGATTACACGCGCCAGCTCGCGGATAAAATCCCCGCGCTGCATATCCTCCGAGCAGCAGATGTGAAAGACATTCTCGTGTGTGGCGGCATACGCCCGGGCCGTCGTCGTCTTGCCCAATCCCGCACCGCCGACAACCCATGCCACGCTGCGGTTCTGCTGGGCATCCTCCAGCAGGAGGGTCAGCTCGCGGAAGGCCGTGGTCTCGCACAGCGTCCAGTCGGATGTTCCGGCCGGTGCGACCTGCGAGCGGATGCGCAGCAGCATCTCGTCGCTGATGTTGTCGAACTTGCCATTCAGAACGGCATTCACCGTTCCGGCGCTCGTACCCGTGAGCGAGTTGACCGCCTTGTTTTGGCTGGGATACTTGGCGACATAGGCCTGAAGCTGCGCCTGTATCGTCTGTTTTTCTTCGAGTGATAACTGTTTCATGACTATTGTGTTTTGGTTACTACATTCGATTGAAAATGGCCAGCGGGTCGATATCCATATTGCTGACGGCCTTGGTGTATTCGCCGACGGCGAGAGGCTCCGTTTCGGGTTTCGCGGGGACGACGACCACCGCATCGGCCAACCG
>CAYYUW010000086.1:0-13077 GCA_964474985.1 uncultured Alistipes sp.
GCCGCGCACACAGGACCTCGCACCGCTGTATGAAATAAACCACACCGTTTTCTTGGCGCCGCGTGCAGTTTACATCGAGCAGCAAAACCGCCTCGGCCGACATCCCAAGCTCCACGTAATGGACAAGATCAGCTCGATGGATATCGACTGGGAGGAAGATTTCACGATTGCGGAGAACCTGTTCGCAGCCCGACGGAAATAAGCAGACTCAGGCAGTCCGTGCCGCACTATAATCATCTTCGGCGATACAGCTACGCGACGATATGCGACTAAATTTGTCGCAAAAAAATTGCGACTCAGGCGAAACCGCCCGAGCCGCAGCCTGTGCCCCGACAAAGGACACTCTTGATCAGCGAAGCGGATGTGTCACACTGTCTCCGGCTCTGCCGCGTGAATCAATATCCGGCGCTCGACCGGAGCGATAAGCCGCATCATCGCCACCACGCCGCAATGCTTGTCGTGCGTAAGTTCCAATGCCCGCGACACCCGCGGCTGCTCGTCCATAGAGCGGCAGGTAACGTTATATGTCACTTCGAAAGATGTGAAGTTCGTCTCGGCGCGCACCGCATCGGTATCGATCACGCCCTCGGCTTCGATTTCGAAAGCCACAGGCTCCACCTTCATCTTGTCCATAAGCATCAATGCCGTGCGACCTGCGCAGTCGGCCATAGCTACCAGCATCAGGTCCTTTGGATTGTAATCCTCCAACTTGTGGTCTCCGGCAGGGCGGAAACGTCCGTCGGGCGTCATTTCGAGTTTGATCTTTTCCATAGTACGTTCTAATATTTACCGCAGCAGGCTGCAAGAATCGGGCCTTGGGCTGCACGGTTTCGGCAAATTATTCGTATCTTTGTCCGATATAATAAACCGAACCGTATTATGCGTAAAATCATAACCGTATTATGCACCTGCGCGGCGACTGCCGCGCTCGCGATTTCGCCCGAAAGCGAACGGAGCATACGCCTCGGCGAAGAGCTTTTCCGTGCCGGCAAGTGGAGCGACGCCCGCGCCTGCTTCGCCGAAGCGCTCTCGAGCGGCGAGGTAGAAAGCGTCACGACCCGCCAGCGTTTGGAAAGCCGCATCGCTCTCTGCGCCGTCGAGGAAGGGGACAACGGTGCCGACGCCCTGCTCGAGAACTATCTCGACCGTTATCCCTACTCGGCCTACGACAACGACATACGCTTCGCCTCGGCCTGCGCGGCCTACAAGCGCGGCGAGTACGAACTGGCCGTAAAGCGTTTCGCAGCCACGGATCCCGATCGCCTAAACACCTCGCGCCGCGACGAATATCTGTTCAAGTCGGCGCACTCGAAATTCGTCTGCGGCAACACCGACGAGGCCTACCAGCAGCTGCAGCGCGTTGACCGCCGCGGCGAATACGCTCCCCACGCCCGCTACTACACGGCCTATATCGATTATACGCGCGGCGATTTGGACAAGGCCAAGGAGGGTTTCCGCTCGCTTGCGGACAACGCCTCGTATCAATCGCTCGTGCCGTTCTATCTGCTTCAGATCGAATTCCTGCAAGACAACTACCGCTATGTGGTCGACAACTGCGACCAGTTGATCGGGCAGGCCACTCCTGCACGCCGTGCCGAGATCGAGCGCACGGCAGCCGAGTCGTGGTTCCATTTGGGCGACTACGGACGCACTGTCGCCTACCTCGAGGAGTACAGGCGCGACGGCGGCACGATGGACCGCGAGGAGCAGTACCTGATGGGTTACTCGCTCTACCGCTCGGCCGATTATCCCCACGCGGCCGACTATCTGCAATCCGTCTGCGGCGCTGACGACGCACTGACGCAAAATGCAGCCTATCACCTCGGAGCCTGCCGTCTGCAGCAGGGCGACAAGACCCGCGCAATGCAGTCTATGGCTATGGCCTCGTCGCTCGACTTCGACAAGGGTATCGCCGAGGACGCCCTGTTCAACTACGGAAAGCTGCAGTACGAACTCGGCGGCGGCCAGTTCAACGAGGCGGTGAACATCCTCACCCGTTATCTCGAACTCTACCCGTCGTCGCCCCGTGCCGGTGAAGCCCGCGAGTATTTGGTGGCCGCATACTACAACTCGAAGAACTACGACGCAGCATACAACGCTATCAAGCAGCTCGACAACCCCGACAACAACATCAAGTCGGCATTGCAGAAGATAACCTATTTCCGTGCGCTGGAGCTTTACAGCGAAGGCGACTACGACGGCGCTGCACGTCTTTTAGATGAGTCGCTCGACAACCGCTACAACGCCAAATACACCGCCTTGGCCGGTTTTTGGCAGGGAGAGATCCTCTACCGCAAGGGCCGCTACAACGAGGCCGCGGCCAAATTCCGCCGCTACCTGCAGCTGGCGCCCAAGAGCGAACCGGAGTACCGTATGGCTCTGTACGATTTGGGATACTCGCTGCTCGAGTCGGGTGACCGGACGGGCGCTCGCAGTCAGTTCGACAGCTTCCTGTGGCTGCACAAGGACAAGGATGTCTATCGTGCCGATGCGCTCAACCGCAAAGGCGACATTCTCTACGCCCAGCGCTCGTTCGACAAGGCTATCGAAAGTTACAATCAGGCGGCGGCAATCCCCTCCACCGAGCGCGACTATGCACTTTACCAGCGCGCTATCGTGCTGGGTCTCAACGACCGCATTCCGGCCAAGATCGAAGCGCTCCGCTCGATAGCGGCATCGGGAGAGGGCCGCTACGTCGATCGCGCCGCCTACGAACTGGGCCGCACCTTCGTCTCGCAGGAGCGTTACCGCGAGGGTGCCGACGCATTGAACGACTTCATCGCCAAATATCCCCGCTCGGAATATTACGTGCAGGCGCTGTCGGATTTGGGATTAGTATACCAGAATCTCGGAGACAATGACCGCGCACTCGAATGCTACAAGAGCGTCATATCCCGCTCGCCCAACTCGTCGCAAGCGCGCGACGCTATGACGGGCATACGCGGCATCTACGTGGACAACAACGACGTGGGCGGATACTTCACCTACGCCCGCACGGCAGGCATCGAGACCGATCTCGGCGTATTGCAGCGCGACTCGCTGACGTATGCCGCAGCACAGCGTCTCTACACCACCGGCAAGCTCGAGAAAGCGGCCGACGCATTCGAAAAATACGCTTCGGGCTTCCCCAAGGGCGTCTATTTGGCCGATGCACTCTACTACGGCAGCGACTGCCGCTCGCATCTCGGCCAGTCCGACAAGGCCATAGCCACATTGCTCTCGCTCACCGAGCTGCCCGCCAACGACTACACGACACGCGGAACCGACCGTCTGGCCAAACTGGCCGATGCACAGCAGCGTTACGACATAGCTGCCGACGCCTATCTGGCACTTTCATCGCTCACTCAGGGCAAGGACGCTGCAGCAGCCGTCACCGGATATGTCCGTTCGACGGTACGCACGGGCGATGACGAGCGCATAATGGATATGGCCGACCGCGTGGGCAATATGTCGGCGGCCGACCAGACTGCTCGGCGTGAAGCCGACTTCGCCAAGGCAGGTGTGCTCGACAAGCTCGGCCGCAGCGACGAGGCTATGGAGATATACCGCAAGCTGAGCGGCGAAGTGCGCAGCCGCGAGGGAGCGGAATCGGCATACCGAGTGATAGCAGCCGAATACGCCGCCGGCAACACGGCCCGTGCCGAGGAGGCGATATACGCGTTCTCCGATGCGCAGTCGCCGCACAGCTACTGGGTAGCGCGCGCATTCATCGTTCTGGGCGACATCTACCGCGACAAGGGCGACGATTTCCAAGCCCGCGCGACATATCGCAGTATCGTGGACGGCTACTCTCCCGCCGATGACGGCATTGTGGAGGAGGCCCGCAAACGTATCGAAAGTCTGAAACAGGAAAACTAAACGAGGAATATGAAAAAAGGTATTCTGATACTCGCCGCAATATTCGCCGCCGCGACGACGACGGCACAGGATCTCGACAAGGAGGTCGTAGTCACCAAGGAGTATGCTCCGACGCTATCGACACCCGACAAGCTGTCGGTGACGCCGCGTATGGACGACACCGTCGCACTGCGCCCCGACTTCGACTACTCGATAACACCCGTCGAATGGCCCACGCATTTTGACCAGACGCCGATTACGGTCGCCTCGACACACGTATGGAACTACCGCCGCCAGCCGTTGCTGTACCTCAAGGCCGGAGCCGGCTATCCGCTCAACTCAACTGCCGATGCGGCATTCTCGTGGCATGATGCCAACGCCGGCGGCGTGGGAGCCAAACTCACCCACCGAGGCCAATGGAGCGACATCGCCGACCTGTCGGGCGTGGACCGCACAGCTTCGCATACCGACAACCGGCTGTCGCTGTTCGGCTACACCAAAGTAAGCAGCCGTTATACGCTCGGCGCCCAAATAGACGGCAGCTACCGTATGTACCACTACTACGGCGACCTGCTCTCCCCGTCCGCCTCCGGCGAGAGTCAGACATTGGAGCATCTGTCGACCTATCACGGCGACAATCCGCTCAATGCAACGGGATTAGGCGCGCGCGTATGGTTCGGCAGCGACTTCTCCGACCTGTCGTTCACCAATTTCCGAATAACTGCAGCAGGCAGCTACCTGCGCTCGGCCGTCGACGGCTTTTTCAGCGGCACCGAGGGCGCGGCGGACTTCAAGGCCGGCTTGACTGCATTCGACCTCAAGGCCGAAGCATCACAGATGTTCTCCCGCCACGGATTCTACCTCGCGGCCGGCTATATGAACAAAAAAGGTTCGAAGGAGAGCCAGTACAAAAATTCGATCTTCTCGGTTGCACCGCGCTACATCTATGACAACGGCGCACTGCACGTAACCGTCGGAGCTACGCTGCAGCTCGGCAACTGCGACTTCACCGCCACCAATCCGCTGTCGCCCCAATTCATCACCGACGGCAGCTCTCTGAGTTCAGAAAAGAAGACCTACGTATTCCCCTATCTGCGGCTTTCGTACAACGACGGCAACATCATTACCCCGTTCGTCGAAGCCGACGGCGGCGTGTTGTCCAATGATTTCGGCTCGATGTTAGAACGCAATCCATACACCTCGCCGCTCTACGACGCCGCCAACAGCGCCGAGTACAAGGCACGCATCGGATTCACCGGCGCCACACGCTCCAACACCCTATCGTACGGGTTGTGGGGAGGCGTTCACCACATCAGCAATATGCTGTATCCGTTCTGTTACGGCATACAGTACTACCCCGCTCAGGACGACTGCACCCGCATCGTCATCGGCGGCGAGCTGACCTTCCAGCCCATACGCGGCTTGGAGGCGCAGTTGGATTTGCGGTACTACATAAACAATATGGGTTCGCTCATCGAGAAGTTCAGCGGATACACTTTCGACAGCTCGCTCGAAGAGACTACGAGAATACCGAACTATCAAAACGAAACCCTTGCCGACCGCAAGCCTCTGCCGTCATTCGATATGAATTTATCGCTTGGGTATACGGGAGCGAAATTTTTCGTCGGGGCGAAACTCGGCATCACCGGCAAATACGACTGCCTGCAGTTCGCCGCATTCAAAGAGCCGACATTCACCGGATATACGTTCGAGACGACTTGCCCGACGCGCATCGATCTCGGCATCGAGGCACAGTACGACATAAACAAGCGTTTTGCTGTGTGGGCCGAGGTGAACAACCTGCTCAATCGCCGCAACTATATCTATCCGCTCTATCCGTCGGTCGGCATCAACTGCACCGCCGGCATAAAGATCATTCTTTAACGGCACAACTCCCAAAAGTAATGCCCCTGCCGTGCATACGGCAGGGGCATTTGCTTCGCACCATCTGTCCGGCAAGCAGAGCACCTTCCTCGAACTACTCCTCGCCGATCATACGCCGGCACGCTCGGTCCGGATATACTCGTCTATGGCGCGCGCGGCTTTGCGGCCAGCTCCCATAGCCAAGATAACCGTTGCGGCGCCCGTCACGGCATCGCCGCCAGCGAATACGCCCTTGCGCGAGGTGCGACCCTCCTCGTCGGCCACGATACCTCCGCGACGATCGGTATCCAGACCGTCGGTGGTCGCAGCGATCAACGGATTGGGCGAAGTGCCCAAAGCCATAATCACAACGTCGCACTCTATCTCGAACTCCGAACCGGCTTTCGGTCTCGGCGACCGGCGCCCTGACTCGTCAGGCTCGCCAAGTTCCATCTCGACACAGCGGATGCCGCGCACCCAGCCGTTTTCCGTCGCAAGCACCTCGACCGGATTCGTAAGCATTCTGAACTCAATGCCCTCGGCCTTGGCGTGGTGAACCTCCTCCGTTCGCGCCGGCAGTTCCTTCTCCGAGCGGCGATATACTATCGTCGCATCGGCACCCAGACGCTTGGCCGTGCGCACGGCATCCATAGCCACGTTGCCGCCGCCGACCACCACGGCACGGTGTCCCGCATAGATCGGGGTATCGTAAGCCTCGTCGTAGGCGTGCATCAGGTTGGTGCGGGTCAGGAACTCGTTTGCCGAGACCACTCCGTTGAGGTTTTCGCCGGCAATGCCCATAAAGCGCGGCAGTCCCGCACCCGAGCCGATGAAAACCGCATCGAAGCCCTCCTCGTCGAACAGCGACGACACGGTCACGGTGCGTCCGGCAACGGTATCCGTCTCGAACACCACCCCCATACGCCGCAGGGCATCTATCTCGCGTGCAACGATACGCTCCTTGGGCAGACGGAACTCCGGTATGCCGTAAACCAGTACGCCGCCCACCTTGTGCAGCGCCTCGAACACCCGAACTTCATAACCCAATTTGGCCAGATCGCCGGCACAGGCCAACCCCGAAGGCCCGCTGCCGATAACGGCCACGCGGTGACCGTTGGGCTGGGGACGGGCATCGTCACGACGTCCATGCTCGATCTGCCAGTCACCGACAAAACGCTCTAATTTGCCAATAGCTACAGGCTCACCCTTGATACCCAGTATGCAAGCCCCTTCGCACTGTGTCTCCTGCGGGCATACGCGTCCGCAGACACTCGGCAGGGAGCTGTCGCGGGCAATGGTATCGGCCGCCTGCTGCAACTCGCCGTGAAGCAGATGCGAGATAAATTCCGGTATCGATATCGACACCGGACAGTGCGCCACGCACCGCGGGTTCTTGCAGTTCAGGCATCGCGAAGCCTCGAGCTGCGCCTCCTTTAAATCATATCCGTAGCATACCTCCTCGAAGTTGGTCGCACGGATCGCCGGATCCTGTTCGCGCACCGGCACGCGCGGTATTCTGTTTGCCATAACGATCTTCTGCTTACTTGTCCAAACCTATCCTGCACTTGTGCCCCGCCGCACGTTCGGCGGCTATCGCAGCGGCGCGCTGCTCCTGCGAGCGATACATACCCTGACGTCGCATCGCCTCGTCGAAATCGACCTCGAATGCGTCGAACTCGGGTCCATCGACACAGGTGAATCGTGTACGCCCGCCCACCGTGACGCGGCAAGCTCCGCACATACCCGTGCCGTCCACCATAAGAGCATTGAGACTTACCGTGGTCTTGAGCGCGTATTCGCGCGTGGTGAGCGCCACGAACTTCATCATTATCATAGGACCTATGGCCACAGCCTCGTCGTAGCGGCAGCCGCGGTTGTCGATAAGGTCGCGTATGAGTGCCGTAACCATCCCTTTGAATCCTGCGCTGCCGTCGTCGGTAGCAATATACAGATTGTCAGCCACCGCGGCCATACGCTCGGTGAAGATAAGCATATCGCGCGTCTTGGCGCCCACTATTACGTCCGCCCGAACGCCGTGCTCGGCCAGCCACTTGACTTGCGGATATACCGGTGCCGTGCCCACGCCGCCGCCGATGAACAGGAAGCGCCGCTTGCGCAACTCCTCCACCGGTTCATTGACAAATTCCGACGGCCGGCCGAGCGGGCCGGCGAAATCTGCCAGCGCCTCGCCCACCTCGAGCGACACTATCTTACGCGTCGATACGCCTATGGCCTGAGTCACGATCGCAACCCAACCCTGCTCACGGTCGTAGTCAGCCACCGTGAGCGGAATGCGTTCGCCGTACTCGTCGGCACGCACTATTACGAATTGGCCCGGCAAAGCCGCCCGAGCCACACGCGGAGCCTCGACGCGCATCTCCCAGATGCCCGCGGCCAGTTCGCGTTTGTAAATTATTCCGTACATCTATGATATGTTTAATCGATTACTTCACCCGTGATCCGCAACTGGCGCATAGGCCTGTCGGGATCGTTGGTTATAATGGTTATCCGCTCTATGGCGTGTCCGGCCTTCAGCGCGGCAGGATCGACCCGAACGGTAATTTTCATACTGCCGGCTGGTGCTATGGTTGCCCCAGCACGCAGCGACGTCGTTATGGCATCGCTGCTCGACTGCACCGAGCGTATCGCCAGCGGCGACGCCCCCGTATTCTTCAACTCCACGGTCAATGTCACAGGCGGATCCTTGCGCCCCGCCTCGCCGAACTTGAGCAGCTGCCGCTCGAGCAACGCCTGCGGAGCAGTATCGCGCTTGCGCGCATCGAACTCCTCGACGGCTATGCCGCCGGCCGTGATCTTCGTCCGGATGTCGCACCCCGCCACCGAGATCTCCAGAATATCGTCCATACGGCCGAAAAAGCCCGCCGACGACGGCACCGAATAGGTGAACGTCACACGACCGCGCGCACCGGCAGCCACCGTCTGCGGAAAGTCATGCCGCAACCAGCCGCTGCTGCCCAGTGTGCGTATGCGCAGTGTCAGAGTACGCGACGAGGTGTTGACATACCCCACCGAGAGTTGCTTGGGCGCATCCTGCGTCACGTATGCAAACGGCAGAAATACGGCATCCAGCCGCAGTCCGCAGCCGGCTTCTATCGGGAACAGTTCTTCGACAGTCTTGGTCCGCCCGATGACGTCGCCCTTGATTCGCAACACGGTACGGTGACGGCGCCCGCCGGTAAATACCGTTATCTCCTTCGAGAAACTGCCCGGGCGATTGGCGGGGTCGAACGTGACTTTCAGCCTGCCCCGACCGCCGGCAAGAACTGGCTTGCGGCTGAACTCGGGCAGCGTACAGCCGCACGACGCCGACGCCTCGTCGATAACTACCGGCTTACTGCTCCGATTCGTGAACTCAAACGTGTACGACACGCTGCCGTCCGCCTCCCGAATCGTACCGAAATCCCACTCGGTACGATCGAACTTCAGCGGCGACTGCGCCCCCGCAACTGCGAATACCACCAAAGCCGCTGCGGTAAGCACTATATTTTTCATACGGTATGCCACACCTATTTTATAATAAACGATGCAAATATATCTCTTTTGAGGCTAAAAAGTATTTTTTTTGGAATAATTATGATTTTTCTCTTTGTTTTGTTTGGAAGTAATAAAATTTGCCGTATATTTGCACTCCGAAAACGGTGATGAACATCACACGATGCGATTCATACCGGAAGTTTTAAGTCGGATTCCTCAATAGCTCAGTTGGTTAGAGCACCTGACTGTTAATCAGGGGGTCGCAGGTTCAAGTCCTGCTTGAGGAGCAGCAAAGAGAGCGAAGATCGGAAGATTTTCGCTCTTTTCTTTTTTTCGCCGCTCGGCAGGCACGGTTCGTGCATCGTTCTTTTCGGCTCGGATAATCGGCCGTTAAGTCGCAACAATATGAAAATAAGATCGATAATGATTTGTACGCTTTTCGTCTCGATAGCGGCGTTAGGCATAAGCTGCATCTATGCACGATGCGATATGGGTGCTCCGGAGCGTCCGCGCTGGAGCGCGACTGTAAACGACCTGAAGCAGGTCTGCGAGCTGAAGCGCGCCACGGCAGCCCAATACGAGCACGAGGCCTCGATAGCCCGCCGCCTGCGCTGTCCCGTCGACGAACAGCTGTACAGCGCTCTCGCCCTGTCGGAAAACATACACCTGAGGAATTACCGGCGCGCGCTCAGCCGGCTCGGCAGCCGGTACGTACACCGCGCCTGCGCACCGGCATCGGGCGCCGACCAGCGCCAAAGTCTGACGGGCTGCATCGCATTGGAGAGGCACATGGTCGACCAGCGGCACGCCACATCTATAACCACAGCCCTTAACGACAGTTCGAAGTATGCGGCGCGTGTTGCGGCGTGGGCTGCGGGGAGCGATGTGAAGCACATCATCCTGTTGGAAAACCGCCTACTGTCGGCCGAGGGACGGTGCCGACCGGCCAGCGGATACGTTGTCTGCCCCATTTGCGGCAATACGAGCGACGTCGAGCACGCGGAGTGCTACTGCCCCTTCTGCCTGACTCCCGACGACGAGTACGTCCGCTTCGACGTGGCCGGCAACTCCTGAGCACCAAACGCACACGGGGCGGGAGCACCGCTGTAGGATGCCCCCGCCCCGCAATCGTTAGCCGATCAAATGTAGCGGTCGATAACTTTGCAGATACGTTCGAACACCTCGTCCATCGTACCTACACCGTTCACTGCCTCGTACTTCTTCTGTGCCGAATAGTATTTGGCCACCACGGCAGTCTGCTCGTTGTAGATCTTGATACGGTTGCGTATCACGTTCTCGTCGGCATCGTCGGCACGGCCGCTGCTCTTGCCGCGCAGCAGGATGCGCTGCACAAGCTCCTCGGCGGGCACCTCCATATAGATCATTACATCGACCTTAAGCCCCTGCTTCGACAGTATCTCGTCGAAAGCCTCGGCCTGCGCCGTCGTGCGCGGGAAACCGTCGAAAATATTGCCGCTGCACTCGCGATGACTCTCCACATACTCGTCGATCATTCCTATGACCAGCGAATCGGGAGCCAGTTCGCCGCGCGAAATATAGCTTTCCATACTCTTGCCAAGCTCCGTGCCCGCCTTGATCTCGCCGCGGATCACGTCGCCGGTAGATACGTGATTGAGGTTGTACTTCTCGACCAGTTTCGCTGCCTGAGTTCCTTTGCCGCACCCGGGCGCTCCGAATAATACTACATTCAACATATCTCAGTTCGTGTTTAATAGTCTTACGAAGTGCAAATTTAGGTTTTATTTTTTTGCCGGACAACGATAATTCACTATATTTGTAAAAAATTTTAATTTTATGTCGCAGAACAAGCCTACTGAGATCGCCACGCTCGGCGAATTCGGATTGATCGACCGTCTCACATCGGGATTCAGCACAACCAACTCAACGACGCTGCTCGGCGCCGGCGACGATGCCGCCGTCATAGCGGCCGGCGACGGCAAAGCATTGCTACTCACCTCCGACCTGCTGCTTGAAGGCATCAACTTCGATCTCACATATTTCCCGTTGAAACATTTGGGCTACAAGGCCGTAGTCGTCGGCTGCAACGACATTCTGGCGATGAATGCCCGCCCCGAACAGCTGACCGTATCGATCGGCGTATCGAGCAAGATGTCGGTCGAAGCACTCGACGAATTTTACGAGGGCATACGCCGCGCCTGCCAAGAGTACGGCATAGATATGGTCGGCGGCGACACCACCACTTCGCTCACCGGCTTCACGATCGCCGTGACGGTGACCGGCCGCGCCGACACCGGCAGGATCGTCTACCGCAAGGGGGCGCATCTGAACGATTTGGTCTGCATCACGGGCGACCTCGGTGCGGCATATATGGGCCTGCACCTGCTCGAGAGGGAGAAACGTGTACTGCAGGGCGTGCCCGACCCGCAGCCCAAGTTCGCCGGCTACGAATATCTGCTCGAACGCCAGCTGCACCCCTACGCCCGCGTGGACATTATCGACGCCTTGGCCGAAGCCGGCATAACGCCCACCTCGATGATCGACCTGTCGGACGGACTGGCTTCGGATATGATGCAGATATGCAAAGCCTCGCACTGCGGCGTAAGGCTCTACCTCGACCGCATTCCCATAGCGCAGCAGACCTCCCGTATGGCCGAGGAGCTGCACGCCGATCCGGTCGTGGCGGCGCTCAACGGCGGCGACGACTACGAGCTGCTCTTCACCGTGCCGCTCGAACTGCAGGAGCAGATTATGCGGTTAGGAGGCATCGACGTCATCGGCCACATCACCGCCGAGGACAAGGGCGCCGCATTAGTTACCCCCGATGGCAATACGATCGCCCTTCAGGCTCAGGGCATCAGACTGTAGACGGCACTGCCCAAACGCAAAAGAGAGAAAAATTCCGGCAACTGTTTGATTTTCGGAATATAATTCTTATCTTTGCCGCGCTTTTAAGGCAAAACCATAATCAATAAACAGATATGAACAATTACGAAACCGATTTCATTGCCACGCCCGTCCTGTCGGATGTACAGGTGAAAGAGGTGCTGGACAAATTCCAAGGTGTCATCACCGAGAACGGCGGTCAGATTGTGAATGTCGAGGAGTGGGGTCTGAAGAAACTCGCCTACACCATTCAGAAGAAGACCACCGGCTTCTATTTCCTGATCGAGTTCAAGGGCGAAGGCTCCCTGATCGAAACTCTCGAAACCCAGTATCGCCGCGACGAGCGCGTAATCCGCTTCCTCACCTTCAAGCAGGACAAGTACGCAGTAGAGTACGCTGAAAAGCGCCGCGCTAAACTCGCTAACAAATCGCAGGAGGAATAAACTATGGCACAGGACAATAAAGCTCAGAACAGCGAAATCCGCTACCTCAACCCCGTATCGGTTGACGTCAAGAAAAAGAAATACTGCCGCTTCAAGAAGCTCGGCATCAAGTATGTCGATCCATACTAGACAAGAACTCTACCCCTGAGCTACACCCCCAAACCTCCCCACTGCTACGAAGAAAGCCAGATGTCTCACCACTTACCTGACAAAGAGCTGCCCGGACCTCGTCAAAGATGTGTGGTCCGTGCTCTCCCTTCTGAAGCCTTGATGAAGGAAGCTTCGATTGGCCCTTCTAGCAGGACACGCTGGAGTCAGTCAGACGAGACAGATCAACTCCAACACAGCCAGGCAGGGGTGCATGCCGTTGACCTCAGCGCTTGAGAGGCAGAGGCTGGGCAGAGCTCTGTGAGCTCAAAGCCAGCCCGGTCTATACAGAGAGTTCTGACAGCCACAGGACCATGTAGTGAGACTCTTAAAAGAAAAATAAGGGGGCTGGAGAGATGGCTCAGTGGTTAAGAGCACCGACTGCTTGGGGTTCGATTCCCAGCGCCCACTTGGTGGATCAAAGCCA
>CAYYUW010000087.1:0-6074 GCA_964474985.1 uncultured Alistipes sp.
GAGGTCATCGAAAAGCGCGTGGCCAAGGCCGGATTCGAGCTGGCCAAGGCGCCGCAATTCGACCGCACGGTAGTAAACGACGATCTCGAACAGGCCGTGGCCGAGTGCTCGGCCATAGTGGAGGCATTCATCGCATAACACCCGGCCTACGATGAAAGAGGTAATGCTCTACTTCGGTTCGTTCAATCCGATTCACAAGGGACACACCGCCATAGCGGAATATGCCGTGGAACACGGACTGTGCGATGAAGCGGTAATGATCGTCTCACCGCGCAATCCGCTCAAGGAGGCACCACAGTTAGCCGACGAGATACACCGCTTTTCTATGGCCGAAATTGCCTGTGCGGCATCGCGTTTCCCCGACCGGATCAAGGCCTCGGCAGTCGAATTTCTGCTCGACCGGCCGTCATACACCGTCTCGACGCTACGCTTTCTCGAGGAGAACTTCGGCGGGCAGATGCGCTTCTCGATATTGATGGGCAGCGATTTGATCCGCTCGTTCGACCGCTGGCGCGAGTACGAATACATTCTCGACCGCTATCCCATATACGTATATCCGCGGCGCGGCGAACCCATAGACCGCTTCGCCGATCGGGTCACCGTACTCGAAGATGCGCCGCAGTACGACTACTCGTCGACCTCGGTGCGCGAGACGCTCGAGACCGGCGGAGATGCGTCGCCGATGCTCTGCGAAGGGGTGCTGCAATACATTCGCGAACACAACCTCTGGTCGCCGGCGCTCTATATCGCCCGTCTCGACGAGGCAATAGCCGCCGCACCCGACGACGCCTCGCTGTACGTCAAGCGCGGCGAATGGCACTACCGCAACAACCGGTGGGGAGATGCGCTGAACGACTTTCTGCGTGCCGACAAGCTCGACCCCGAGTGCGGCGCGCACAGTTACATAGATCTCATACAGGAAATTTTGGCATTCAGATATAAAGACATTTACAACCCTTAAGATGATGAAAAGACTTAACATAGCGCTGCTGGCCGGCGGCGACTCCTCGGAACGCGAGGTCGCACTGGCAAGCGCGGCACAGATCGAGCAGGCAATGGACCGCTCGAAATACGACATAACGGTCGTGGATGTTCAGGGCCGCGACTGGCACAGCACCTTGTCCGACGGACGCCGGATTCAGGTGGACAAGAACGACTTTTCGATAACTGTGGACGGCATCCGCAAGGTCTTCGACTACGCATTGATCGTAATCCACGGCACCCCGGGTGAGGACGGCAAGCTGCAGGGCTATCTCGACATTATGGGCGTGCCATATTCGTCCTGCAGCATGGTATCGTCGGTAATCACCTTCGACAAGATTACCACCAAACGCGCCGTCGCAGGCGCCGTGCGCACCGCACGGGAGATATTCCTCACTCCCGACGACAAGGTCGACCCTGAGCGTATAGCCGACGAGCTGGGCCTGCCGCTGTTCGTCAAGCCAAACGCCAGCGGCAGCAGCTGCGGCGTAACCAAGGTAACGTCAGCGAACAAGATCGAGGAAGCTGTGGCGCTGGCCCGCACCGAAAGTCCCGACGTATTGATCGAGGAGTTCATAGCCGGTCGCGAGATAGGCTGCGGCCTGATGATTCTCGGCGGCAGGGAGTATGTATTTCCGCTCACCGAGATTGTATCCAAAAAGGACTTCTTCGACTATCAGGCCAAATATACCGCCGGCTACTCCGATGAGATAACCCCCGCGCCAATCGACGAAGCATCGGCCGAAAAGATTCGCCGCGCTGCCGTAGCCGCATACCGACGCTGCCGCTGCAGCGGAGTGGTGCGCGTAGACTTTCTGCTGCCGCCCGACGGCGAGCCGTATATGATCGAGATCAACACGATCCCCGGGCTGAGTGCGGCGAGCATCGTACCCAAGCAGGCCCGCACGATGGGTATGTCGCTGGGCGAGATGTTCGATATGGTAATAGCCGACTCCCTGAAGCGATGATCGAGATCGACGACAAGATAGTGAGTCTCGACCTGCTGCGCGAGTGTTTCGTCTGCGACCTCGGACGCTGCAAGGGCATTTGCTGTGTCGAAGGCAATGCCGGTGCTCCGCTCGAAATCGAGGAGGTGGATACGCTGGAGGAGGAGTACGACAACTACAAGCCCTATATGAAGCCGGCAGGCGTGGAGGCTGTCGAGCGTCAGGGATTTATGGTAGTGGACGACGACGGCGACTACTGCACGCCTCTTATAGACGATGCCGAATGCGCCTACTCGTTCGAGGAAAACGGCGTGACATACTGCGCCATAGAACGCGCATACCGCGAGGGCAAATGTTCGTTCCCGAAGCCCGTGTCGTGCCACCTCTATCCGATCCGGTTAGTACGCTTCTCCAATGGAACGGTAGGGTTGAACTATCACCGCTGGTCGATATGCCGAGACGCAGTTGAGTGTGGCCGCAAATTGGGCGTACCGGTGTACAAGGCTCTGCGCGAGCCAATTGTGCGCCGTTTCGGCGAAGAGTTCTACAAGGCGTTGGAGGTCGCCGAGGAGTATGTAAAACAAAATGATAACATATAAACAATCGTCATAAGTGAAAATTATCCGAATACTGCTGCCTGTCGCACTGGGCGCGACGATCACCGCTCAGGCGCAAGATTATGAAAAGATGAAGGAGCTGCTCCAGCAGATGCAGACCGAGGTCGAACATCTCGAGTCGCTGCCTGCGATCAAAGCGCAGCCGGTGACACCGATAAGCAACGGCAACGGCACAATCGCCGTGGATACGCTCGATACCATAAACGACGCTGTCAAGGTCGTTCTGTTCAATGACAATACGTGGTGCTACCTGCCGATAAAGAGCGCAGACGATTGGGCCGTCGACACCTACACGATGCACTGGGATACGGTCAAGCTGTTTCCGTACGAAGATGTCAAGCTGGCCGATCTGCCCGAATCGGTAATGATCGAATTGGTCGACTCGCTGCGCAGCTACCACTATCCGATCACCGGCAAGATCACCTCGCGCTACGGTCCGCGCGGCCGGCGCCGCCACCGCGGAATAGATATCGGCCTGAAAGTCGGCGATCCCATTTACGCCACCTTCAGCGGCAAGGTGCGCATCTCGTGCTACAGCAAGGGCGGTTATGGCAACCTCGTGGTAATCCGCCACGACAACGGTCTCGAGACGTGGCACGGCCACCTGAGCGAACGGTTCGTGAAGCCCGACGACATTGTATACGCCGGCCAGATCATCGGACTCGGCGGCAATACCGGCCGCAGTACAGGACCGCATCTCCACTACGAAATGCGCTACTTCGGACAGACGTTCGACCCCGAACGGTTAGTGAATTTCGAAACGGGCAATCTGCGCCGCGACAAATTCCTGCTCAAGAAAAGCTACTTCGACATACACTCGCGCGCCGGAGTGCAGGACTTCAATGACGAAGAACTTGGCGACAAGGAGATAGCCGAGGAGGCCAGAAAGAAGGAAGCCGCCAAACAGGTTTATCACAAAATACGCTCGGGCGACACGCTCGGAAAATTGGCAATCCGCTACGGCACTACCGTAACGAAAATATGCCGTCTGAACGGTATCAACAGCCGCACGACTCTGCGCATCGGCCGCACGCTAAGGATAAAATAAGTTACTACACGATACGAAGCCGTCGAAAATGTGATATTCCGCAGTTTGCACATATCTAACAACGATTTATTCACGACAAAAACATAATGTCTTATGTCTATTATATCGAATAAACGCATAGAATACATTGATGCCCTGCGCGGATTCACAATGTTCTTAGTTGTATATCAACACATTAGCACTTGGGGGGGGGTATATCCGTACGATAGTGCATTAGGGGAAATTCTGACCGCATTCAGAATGCCCTTATTTTTCTTCATCAGCGGTTATGTCGCATATAAGTCGATGGATTGGAACAGACGAGAATATACTCGAATCATAGTCAAAAAAACTAAAGTCCAACTTATTCCGACTGTAATCTTTTCGATTATTCTCGGAGCGGCAGTATATGGAATGTTCACATACTACCTGCCGATATATTGGTTCACGCTCGTATTATTCGAAATGTTCGTGATATTTTATACCGTAAGTCTTATATGCCGCAAGAATGAAATCATCAAATTCGGTGTATTGATAGCCTTAAGCATATCCGGCGTCATATTTATAGCTACCCATTCATTTACAAACTTCCGATATTACGAATTATTCTGTTTTGAAAATCTTTTCAAGTATTTTCAGTTTTTCACGTTAGGACTTATTGCGAAACGCTTCGACGGCATCTATCAGAAAGTTTTGGAAAGCACACTTCTCAACACGCTGGCAATATTGACATTCGTGGCATCGGTGATTACCATAAGAAACTTCAATATTATGGAGACCGCCCCATTTGCAGGTTCTTTATTAAGAAGTATAGTATCAAGATATGCCGGACTATTCATTGTGCTGTCGCTTTTCTTTAGACATCGTGATTACTTCGCAAAAAACGGTCGCATAAGCAAAACAATGCAATATGTAGGCAGGCATACGCTCGACATATATATGCTGCACTACTTTTTACTCAGTTACAACAATCGGCTGGTCGCATGTATATTAGGCTGCAATAGTATTCCGGTTGAAATTTGCGGCATAGGCTTGATGGCGGCAATCATTATTGCAATATGCCTGTGTCTAAGCGAAATATTGAGAAACAGCAGTTTCTTGGCACAGTATTTATTCGGAGCGAAAAAGCGATCGGATATACGAGGTTAACACACATACCGAGGATGTGTGATCCGAATCTATTGATTTAACGATTGCAATGCGTATTGTTATCGATAGTAATGACTTACTTGGAGTAGTCGCGTTCGCCGAAGATTAGCGAGCCGACGCGGACCATAGTCGCACCTGCGGCCACGGCGGCAGGGTAGTCGTGCGACATTCCCATCGAAAGCGTATCGAACGACTCGCCGAATATCGGGCGGAACTCTTCCATATACGATTTCAGTCGCGCGAAGTCATCGGCTATGCGTCGTTCATCATCCGTATTGGTGGCTATTCCCATAACACCGCGAACACATACATCGGGCAGGTTGTCGAAGAATCCCGAGGCGACCGTCGTGCGCAGTTCATCTATGTCCCAGCCGGATTTGGTCTGCTCGGCGGCGACGTGTATTTCAAGCAGCACATCTATCGTGCGGCCGCACTTGGCCGCTTCACGCTGTATGGACTCGGCCAGCCGTGCGCTGTCCAAAGAGTGTATCAAAGCTACGAATGGCGCTATATACTTAACCTTGTTGGTTTGCAGGTGACCTATCATATGCCACTCTATATCGTGCGGCAGTACGGCGTATTTCGCCGCCAACTCCTGAGGACGGCTCTCGCCGAATATACGCTGGCCGGCTTCATAGGCCTCGGCAATGGACTCTACAGGATGAGTCTTCGACACGGCTACGAGTGTCACGCCCTCGGGCAGTGACTCGCGAACCGATAACAATTGACTTGCAACAGACATATTCAGTTACGATTAATCGACAGCAAAATTACGGATATATTCCCTTTTTTCCACATATTTTTACCCGATATTTTCCCGAGGCATCGCCCGAGCGGGGAAACCGGCACATTTTACAGCTGCAGATTTCAACTTGCAACTGTACGAGCCTCTGCCAGCCGGAGGTTGCGGCTCGCGCGGTTCCAATGAACCGCATTTGTCGCTACACATATTCGCGCCTGCAAAATAAATTTGTCAAACTTGTTTTGCGCCCGCTTATTCGTATATTTTACTCAAAAAATTGGCTTCGCCACCGCGCGCCGGCATTCAGCCGACCCGCGCTATTTTTTTCATTGAATATTCTTCGTATATTTGTAAAAACAAAACAACATTTAAGTATGACATCTATCAAAACACTGCTAACTGCGTCGGCGCTGCTCGCAACGGGTGTAGCGGCTGCCTGCACGAACTTCATTGTAACGCGCGGCGCCTCGGCCGACGGCTCGGTAATGGTCACCTATGCCGCCGACTCGCACCAGCTGTATGGTGCGCTGTACAAATACAACGCCCCGAAAAAGGGTTATCCGCGCGGCACATATATGCCCGTCTACGACTGGGACAGCGGCAAGTATATG
>CAYYUW010000088.1:0-17713 GCA_964474985.1 uncultured Alistipes sp.
GGAGCGTACCAGTTGTCGCCCATATTGTTGAAGTTGAGCATTACGGCAGTTTCAGTACCCTTCGTGAGAGTGTAGCCGGTCAGATCGCTGTTTCCAGCAGGTTCTTTGTTGCCGGTGAACGCCACCTTGTAACCGGTAGGCTGCTCATCCTTTGCGAACTGGAGATCCCACTTGCCGCAAGGCAGCAGGTTCTTCACGATCTTGCTGTCAGCGAACAGACGGTCGAGTTCGTAGTTGTATTCGCAGGTTGCCTGAGCCGTAGGAGTATTGTACTGTACGGGGTAGATGTTGGCTACCGAGTAGTTAACCTGCCAGAAGGTTGCATCGTAACCGTTGATTGCGGGCAGCGTCGGCAGAGTGATGTTAACCTCGAACTTGAAGGTCAGACTGCCATTGTACTGGTTCTCTGCAGGTATGGTTACCGTGATATTCTTCTTGACAGTCTCGCCCTTCTGCAGCTTGTCGATTACCGTGCCGATCTGCTCCGTGGTGAGCTTCCAAGCCAGTGCGGTGGTCGATTCCTTGTCAGCATCGAAGTTGTGAGCTACCTCGACACCGGCATTTTTCTCAACGACGGTCTTGGGTGCCTCATTTTGAGCGCTGCGGATCTCGCCTACTGTGTGGCCGTCGGTCGTCGTGATCTTAGCATTGCTATTCTGATAGGTTACCTTGAACTCGTCGTACGACATACCCTTCTCATTGTTGAGCTTGCTGAGGATCTTCTCAACCATCTCATCCCATAAGAACTCGCCGACGAAGTTGTTGCAGTTAAGCTTGTATTCGAACGTCTTAATAGTGCCGAGATCAACTGCCTCAAGCGTAGTGCGCTGCCATACGACCTTGAAGTAGCGTACGTCTGCGATAGCATTGTCGTTCTGAGTGTCGACTAATTCTACACGAACGATCGGGGTCTTGTCGATAGCGGCCTGATTGTTGGTAGTACCGTCAGGCAGTTTCGAGGTTGCAAACCAAACGCCGTCCTTCTCACCAACGGTGATAAACTTCTGCTGGTCGGCGTTGTTAATACCGATTTCGTAAGCCTTCGTAGGAACGGCGAAGCGGATCTCGAGACCTGCATTCTTAAGAGCGGCCTTCGTGAGTTCCTTCATCTGGCCATTGGCATCTTCGTAGCAGCCGGTTACCATTTCGGAAAGGTTGATCTCGGCGTTGTATGCACCTGCGATCGACGGCTGGGCAGCCTGTGCTGCATCATAGTCTGCAGAGAAGTGGTAGTGAGTGGTTGCAGTGCACTCGAACTTCTTCTCCTTAGGCTTGTTAGCTGCGGGATTCTTGTCGGTAAGAGCGGCAATAAAGGGAACAACACGGGTCTCGGTCAGTTTTACATAGTCCGAGTAAACGGCTGCATCGCTCTCGTCCTCTGCCAAATGACCCTTGGCGATAGGAACCTTAAGTGCTGCAGTGTAGATGTAAGGAGTGGCAACTTCCAAAGACGTCTTTGCGTTCTTCTTTACGTCAACGGTAAGAACACCGCCAGCGATCTTGTAGCTTTCAACCTTAACCAGTTCGTCAGTAACAGCTGTGCGGGTCTCGGCCTTCTCGAAGACGAAGCTGGGCTTCTCGATGTCGGCAGTCTGAACAGCCGAAGGGCTGACATGGTAGCGAACCGTAGTAGCGGCCTGCGAAGTGGTGAAAGTCTGAGTGCCCTTCGTTGCCTTCTCGGTGTCTGCATTTATAGTCCACTTGTTGTAAGCCAAAGATTTCAGCTCGATAGTCTCGATGCCGTCCACGTACAGTTCGGGAATAAGCTGTACACTGGTCACGCGGGCCGAAATGAACGACTTGATGTCATTGGTAGCCTTAGCGAGTTCGGTTGCGATCTTCTCGTTGATCTCACCGCCGTTGGCAACAGCTGCCTCGATAGCTTTGGCAACTTCTTTGTCGTACTCATTTAAAGCAGTGGTGATCTTGGTAGCAAGCGCATCATTGAAAGCGTCTCCGGCCAAAGCAGCTGCAAATGCTGCATCGAAAGAGGACTGGAACGACGCCTTCATAGCCTCACCAGCTGCAGTCACAGCTGCATTCTTGGCTGCGTCGATTGCAGCCTGAATGGCCTCCTCGCTGGTGAACTTGCCAAGAGCCTCAATGGCGGCAGTGATCTTGCCGACCTCCTGAGTGGTGGCATAAGCCTCGAGAGTTGCCGTTACCCAATCCTGAGTAGCTGCGTTCTTCAGCTTCTCGAGTTTACCCTCGATAGTCTCGATAGTAGCCTCAAGAGCTTTCTGTGCGTCCTCAAGTTTCTTGAGGTCAGCAGCGGTTGCGCCGCCGCTCATCTGGCTCTTAAGCTCATCGATCCGCGATCCGAGTGCAGTGTCGGCACTGCGCAGATTGTCGAGGGCGGATTGAAGCGAAGCCTGCTGTGACTCGATGGTCGCCAGCTTGCCCGTAGACAACTCGTCGATACGGTTGTTGAGTTTCTCGATGTCCTCATCATAGTTCGAACATCCGACCCACGTCAGAGCGACTCCCGCAAGGAAGCACGCTACGACCGTTCTGAATAGTCTTTTTTTCATAATTGAATGATTTGTTAATAATTAGTAAAGGTGTTAAACTTTTGTCTTTTTCTGTTTGTCTGTTTTTTACATCATTTTATTGTACAACATACAGCTTTTAGTGGTATCATATATGATACGCACAGCACAAAGATATATGAAAATATTTGTACTGCAAAAAAAACTAAGGGAAATTTTCAAAAAAATAATGGATTACACGACGACGATTCTTGCTATATCGCATAAAATTAAAGCGTTGCGGATAGAACAAGGCCTAACGGTTCAAGAATTGGCTTATCGATGTGATATCGAAAGATCTAATATGAGCCGCATTGAGGCTGGACGCAATAACTTAACTGTCAAAACAATGTGCCTGATCTGCACAGCTCTGAACGTGAGTCTCCGAGATTTGATAGAGTGATCGGCAAAATCAGCCCGAGACTGGGCGGCTTTTTCGGCTGCGTGAGGCACCCGAAACATACAAAAGCGGCATAAGAGCCGTGTATATATAATATATAGGTATTCGTCTGCTTGGCAGATTCGACGTACAGCGTCTGTGAATTTGGTGCTGAGTTCCGTATTTTCGGCGAGGTTGCACGCTGCGGGTACCCAAGGGGAGTCGTATGTTTTCTTGTACCGTCAGCGCCGGAATTGCGGCAGGCGTCGCGGTCGGCGCCCTGCACGATTATTACGCCGTCCGGTGGTCGGGCAGCGTAATAAAAGGGTAATCTTTGTGCAACCGATGTAATTTTTCGAAAAAAATTTATTCGTTTTCGCGGGCGTTACCTCTCCCGCGTTGGATCGCTGCGGCTCTTAGCCGCTCACGCTCCGATTGCAGGTTTTCGTTTCGTCCATAGGCATAAATATTTTATTATTCTATAATGTCCCACGCTTCGACTACTCCGTTGGGGTAGCCTGCGCCGTATTTCTCCATTGCCGCCGCGGCATCGAGAACCTCGATACGCACCGCCTTGGCCAGTCGCGGCAGATTGCGCTTTAAATCGGCCCTGCGGCCGTCGATCATCAGCGCCGGATATCTCGACTCGGGCAGGGTGGTGACGGCCCATACTCCGCCTCGCGCCTGCTGCCCGAAGCGGGCTGCTGCCTCGGCTCCCGTATAGATGTTCATCGCGGCGGTAAGAAAGTCCGGACGCGAGGCGAACGTCGCGGCACTGACACGCCGGCCGTCGATATAGTACTGCGGGTGCGGTATCTGCCTGAAGTCGTTCGAGGTGATCTCCCGCTCGCCGCCCAGCACGGTCGACACGTAGATGCGCTCGCCCTCGAGGCGGTAGCGCCGGCGGGGATTGCGCGGCAGGTAGAAGATGCCGGTGCGGCCGTTGATACGCCCAACGGATACCACATTGCTGGTGGTCTCGACTGCTGCCGCGAACTGTTCGTCCGACTCGGGGACCGTCCGGCGCGTAACTCCGAATATCGCCGTAAGGCCTATCGTCACTGCTGCGGCTGCCGCAATGCGGAATGTCGCCCGCCGCATCTCGGGCCGCCGCGTCATCATCTCGAAACGCCGGCGGGTGAGCGAGTAGAACCCGCTTTGGATATCGGGGCTGTATCCGAATATCTGCCTGAATATCAAAGAACGGTAAAGCGTCAGATCGTAACCGGCGTCGAGTACGTCCCTGTCGGCCTCGAACTCCTGCACCTCGATCAACCACCTGTCGGCCAGCCAAATGAACGGGTTGAACCACACGGCCGTGCGTAAAACTCCCATATACAGCCGCTCCCACGAGTGGTGGTGTGCGATGTGGCTGCGCTCGTGGGCGATGATCGGGTCGCGCTCCTCGGCCGGCGTGTCGGGCGACAGGTAGATCGTGCCCATAAACGAGTAGGGCGTCTCGATGCTCTCGCTGACGGCTATGTCGTAGCCCTTGCAGCGGGTTATGCGCGAGCGGTACTTCAAATCGCGCAGATCGCGCACCCCCTGTGTGGTCAGTATTCCTATCGCCGCCGCAAGCGCCGCATAGATGCAGGCTACCAAGGCAGTTGTGCCGTTGCGGCGCGTGACCTGCTCCTCGGTCGGCATAACCCGTTCGTAGTCGATCGTTACGGTCTTGAACTCCAGCCGCTGCTCGCCCCGACCGGCAGCCGTCTGCTCCACTGGCTTGTTTGGCGGCAGAAGCGGCAGCCGCAGCGCCGGAATGACTAACGAGAGTGTCACGGCGATCATAAGATAGGCGCGGCAGATGCCGAAAGGCAGCTTGTCGGCGAACAGCCACCTGTAGACAAGCATCAGCACCGAACTGCAAACAAGTGTCGCCGCCGCGTATCTTATCGCCTCGTACATCGTCGTTACTTCTTATCCTGCAACATCTTGAGTATCTCGTCAGCTTCGCCGATCGAAATCTTCTCGTTACGCGTGAAGAACGACATCATACGGCTGACCGATCCGCCGAAAAAGTTGTTCAGCACACCCGTCATATACCCATTGGTGTACTCCTCGCGCTCGATCAAAGGGTAGTAGTCGTACGACTTGCCGTGGGCCTTGTGCCCTACGTACCCCTTCTTCTCGAGAATGCGGACTACGGTCGATACGGTGTTGTAGGCCGGCTTCGGCTCGGCCATCTGCTCCAAAATGTCGTGGACCGGAACCTCTCCCTTGGCCCATATCACCTGCATAATCTCCAACTCGGCGCGCGTCAGCTCCTGCCGCGGGTCCTTTACTATCTTTGCCATATTGTCTGTATTTATAACTAATACTTTAGTTCTTTTGTTAGCGCAAATATATAACTATTATTTTAGTTATGCAACGGTTTGTGCGATTATTTTCGAAATTTTTGCTTTGCGGGTGGTAAACGATTGCTGTACAGTTGGTTATTTCTTGCCGGTGCGCGGCAGCCTCGGGAACATCTTGCGCAACCGGAGCAGGTAGCCGGTGACTTTCTCACCGGCAATGACAAGCGTAACGGCTACGATGATAAGCGTAAGACCGGCTCCGTCACGCATCGTCAGCCGCTCGCCGAAGACTGTGACGCCGAAGAAGATCGCGGTGACAGGCTCCAAAGCGCCGAGGATAGCCGTGGGGGTCGAGCCTATGTATTTGATCGCTTCGTTGGTGCAGCCGAACGATATCGCGGTGGGGAACAGGGCCAGCGCCAGCAGATTGCCCCACAGGTACCAGCGGTCGGGGGTAGTGAGGTTGCGGCAGAAGCCGGTGGAGGCGACGAAGAGCGCCAACCCGAATGCGAGGACATAGAAGGTCATCTTGAGCGTGGCCATATCGTGCAGCGACGAGCGGTTCACACCTACTATATACAGCGCATAGGAGATAGCGGAGAGAAACACCAGCACCGTCCCCGCAAGGCTCAGCGTCGCACCGTCGGAGCCTCGGTAGAGCAGGCACACGCCGGCGAATGCCATAGCGATGCACAGCCCCGTTGCTACCGAAAGACGCTCCTTGAACACGGCGGCCATAATCACGGCGACCAAAATAGGGTAGACGAACAGCAGCGTCGAGGCTATGCCTGCCGCCATATAGTTGTAGCTGCGAAAGAGCGTGAGCGACGACAGGGCGACCAATATGCCCATAGCTGCCAGTACAGGCAGCTGGCGGCGTTCGACGGCGAAGTTGCGGCCGCGCGCCTTGAGCATTATGCCGAGAATGGGCAGCGCGAAAAGATACCGGAAAAACAGTACCGAATCGGGGTCCATACCGTGATTGTACAGCGGCAGCGCAAACAGAGGGTTCATTCCGTACGTTGCGGCGGCTATCGCGCCGAGTATGTATCCTTTGGTCCGATCGTTCATATTTCGCCTGTTTTCGGGGTGCAAATGTACAAATAAATCGCTCTCGGCGACCTTGCGGGCAGGCGGAAAATGCGTATAATAAAAATAGTCCGGCTTGCTGCCGGACTATTTTACATTTGGATGCAGGTGCCGCGGTGCGGTTCGCACGGGGGCATCCGGCGGCCGCCTACTTGGCGTAGCTTACCGAACGGGTCTCGCGGATCACGGTGATCTTGACCTGACCCGGGTAGGTCATCTCGTCCTGAATCTTTTTTGCTATGTCGTGCGAGAGCTGGTCGGACTCCTGATCCGACAGCTTGTCCGCGCCGACGATCACGCGCAGTTCGCGGCCGGCCTGTATGGCGTAGGTCTTCATAACGCCCGGGTACGAGAGCGCTATGTCCTCCATCTCCTTCAGACGCTTGATATACGACTCCACGACCTCGCGGCGCGCTCCCGGGCGTGCGCCGGAAATGGCATCGCAAACCTGTACGATCGGAGCGTAGAGCGAAGTCATTTCGGTCTCGTCGTGGTGAGCGCCTATGGCGTTGCATACGTCGGGCTTCTCCTTGTACTTCTCGGCCAACTTCATACCGATGATTGCGTGCGGCAGCTCAGGCTCGTCGTCGGGTACCTTGCCGATATCGTGCAGCAGACCTGCGCGGCGGGCGAGTTTGGGGTTCAGACCCAGCTCGGCTGCCATAATGCCGGCCATATTGGCCGTTTCGCGCGAGTGCTGCAGAAGGTTCTGCCCGTAAGACGAACGGTACTTCATCTTGCCGATCAGGCGAATCAGCTCGGGATGCAGGCCGTGTATGCCCAAGTCGATAGTGGTGCGCTTGCCGACCTCCACGATTTCCTCCTCGATCTGCTTCTGAACCTTGGCCACGACCTCCTCGATGCGTGCGGGATGGATGCGCCCGTCGGTTACAAGCTGGTGCAGCGCCAAGCGTGCGATCTCGCGGCGCACCGGATCGAAGCCCGAGAGGATAATCGCCTCGGGCGTATCGTCCACGATGATCTCGATGCCCGTTGCGGCCTCCAATGCGCGTATGTTGCGTCCCTCGCGGCCGATGATGCGTCCCTTGACCTCGTCGCTGTCGATGTTGAACACCGTAACGGAGTTCTCTATAGCGGTCTCGGTGGCTACGCGCTGGATCGTCTGGACGACGATGCGCTTGGCTTCCTTGTTGGCGCTCATCTTGGCCTCCTCGATCGTCTCGTTGATATACGTCATCGCGTCGGCCTTGGCCTCAGATTTCATATTCTCTATAAGGATGCTCTTGGCCTCCTCGCTGCTCATTCCGCTGATCTGCTCCAAGCGGGCGTTCTGCTCGCGCATCATACGCTCCACGTCCTCCTTCTTGCGGTCGAGGGCGGCGAGCTGCGTCTCGAGCTGCTCGCGCAGGCGGGCGTTGTCGCTGTTCTTGCGGTCCAGCTCCTTCTGCTGCTCCTTGATGCTGCTTTCACTCTGACGCACAGCAGTCTCGCGCTCCTTCAGGCGCGCATTGCGTTCGTTGACCTGACGGTCGTATTCGCTCTTGAGCTGAATGAATTTTTCCTTTGCCTGAAGGATCTTCTCCTTCTTTATCATCTCACCCTCGGCTTCGGCCTCCTTTATGGCGGCTTCGCGGCGCGAGCGGATCGTATTCTTCGTCATCACATTGGTGACGAAGATATAGATCGCCAAGGCTGCGGCAGCTGAGAGTGCGGCGCACAATATCACTAATCCTATACTCATTTTATTGCTTGTTAAAAGTTTATAAATATTTAGTTTCTAATATGTTTACATAAAAAACCCGCATAGAGTTTCCCAATCTTGTTTGACGAATCTGCAAAGATAAGTCACGGTGAGGACTCCGACTTGTCGATCGCAAACGTCCAATGGCACCTGAACCGGTGCACCGCCCGCGAGGGGTGGTTAAGGCCTGTTTTTGAAGGGCCGAGTTAACCTCAATATAAAAAGTGTTCAGTTTCGCAAAGCTTATAAGGAATCTATGCGGGATATTCCTAAAAACGGTTTTCGGTCGTATGTAAAAGAACCTGTTTCGACGTATCCTACTTGACGCGGTTCAAATATGCGTCGAGGCGGGTGTCGAGGGTCGAGAGCTGCTCCACCTGCTGGTCGCCCAACGAGCGGCTGAGACGGTTCTCGATGTAATCGTGACTGATTTGCAGGGCCGCCAAAGCCAAGCAGTCGGTCCGGTCGAAGTCCTTGAAGCCGGCTTTGAACAGCGTGGTAAAACGTTCGTTCACCTCGCGTTCGGCCAGACGGTACAACTCCTCCTTGTCGCTGTCGATGCTCAAGGGGTATTGCTTGCCTGCAATTTTCAGTGTTATCGATAGTTTCGACATATCTATTTGTTCAGTAGGGCTATGCACTTGTCAATCTCCCGCATTAGCCGATTGACGCGGGCTTTCGCCTGTTTGCGGTCGGAGGCGTCGCCGCCCAGTCCTTCGCTCAGTTCGAGCGTAGCGATTCTCCGGTCCGATTCGGCCAGTTTGGCCATTAGTTCCCGATTCTGGGCCTTGAGTTTGTCGCACTGTATCGCAAGCTCCGACGCCTCGCGCTTGAGGCGGTCGTGCCTTTCCATGAGCCGTGCCACTTTCGACTCTATGCCGTCGATCAAACTCTTGTCAGCCATTTCCGGTATGAAATTATTAACATTTTCACCTCAAAGGTAGAAAATTTTCGGCAAAAATACAAATCTGAACCTTTCTATTTCTTTATGACCTGTCCGTAGAGGTCGTAATCCTCCGCTCCGACGATCTTCACATCGTATATCGAACCGCGGCGCAATTGCCTGTCTGCGGCCGCGATAAGTATCTCCTGATCCACTTCGGGCGAGTCGTAGCGGCTGCGTGCGACATAGTAATCGCCCTGCCGCGAATCGACGATCGCCTGCTCGACGGAGCCTACGCGCGCGAGGTTCTTTTCGAGCGAGATTCGGTTCTGCAGCTCCATAATCCGCTCGACGCGCTGCTGCTTCACCTCGTCCGGAACATTGTCCTTAAGTTCGCGGGCCGAATATGTCCCTTCCTCCTCGGAGTATGGGAATACGCCGAGCCGCTCGAAGCGCACCTGTTCGACGAATTGCATAAGCTCCGCGAAATCCTCCTCCGTCTCGTCGGGATAACCCACTAACAGCGTGGTGCGCAGTGCCAAATCGGGAATCGCACTCCGCAGCCGCTCTATCAACGCGTAGGCGTCGGCTTTGGTATGCCGGCGCAGCATCGAGCGCAGCTGGTTGTCGGAGATATGCTGGAACGGGATGTCGAGGTAGTGGCATATCTTCTCCTCGCGCGCCATAACCTCGATCACATCGTCCGGAAAATCGGTAGGGTAGGCATAGTGCAGCCGTATCCACTCGATGCCCTCCACCCTGCACAGCGCCTCCAGCAGCTCTGCCAGCCGGCGGCGGCCGTAGAGATCGCGGCCGTAGTAGGTCGTATCCTGAGCGATTACGATCAACTCCTTAACGCCCGAGGCTGCCAGTGCTCGTGCCTCGTCGAGGAGGCGCTCCATAGGCACCGAGCGGTGCGCGCCGCGGATAAGGGGTATGGCGCAGTAGCCGCAGTGCCAGTTGCAGCCTTCGGATATTTTCAGATATGCGTAGTGGCGAGGCGTCGAGACCACCCGTTCGGCCGAGTTGTCCGGATCGCCCGCGGCGCCCAGTATGCGGGCGATGCCGTTCATATCGCGTGCGCCGAAGAAGTCGTCCACCTCGGGAATCTCTGTCCGCAGCTCGTCGGCATAACGTTCGCTCAGACAGCCGATGACGAACAGCCGTTCGATGCGGCCGGCCTGCTTGGCGGCGGCGAATCGCAATATGGTGTCGACCGACTCCTGCTTGGCGTCGCCGATGAAGCCGCAGGTGTTTATGACCACAACCTTGGCATCGGTGCGGTTGCTGTCGAACGATATGCGGTATCCGGCCGCAGCGAGCTGCGCCGCCAAGTGCTCCGAATCGACCGTATTCTTCGAGCACCCGAGTGTTACTATGTTAATTCTTTTCATTGGCCTAAAGTACTTGAATTACTTCTTCGTATAAATTAGGCAGGCAGTTCTGGCGCATACGGAATTTCGTGCCGTGATTATGGCCTGTTCTTGCGTCGATGTCGATCAAAATATTTCCGGCTTTTATTTCGGCGAGGAATCCGTCGAATAAAAATTTACGCAGCAGTTTTACATCGTTGTAGCGGAAATATTCCAAGCCGTTTTCTTTTTTCACGTCGGCCTGAACATAAAAGCAATTGAGTAGTTTGGTGCCGGCCTTGTGTTCGAGGTCGTCGAATCCCCAATACGGCTGCGGGTTCAATTGCTGCAAACCGATGTTATTTTCCACCTGTTGCAGCCAGTCGTGATGTTTTGGGGAGACTTTGGATGCGTCGAATGAAATCTGCACGCGTCGGTTTTCGAAATCCAAGACGACTTGGAACCCCCTGTCGCTGCAACTGTTACCGCCTATAGTCTGGCGAAAACTCTTTTCTGTTACGGGATATTTTTTGCCGGCCTCCTTGTGTTGCCACCCATACAATTTGAGGAAAATTTCGGGCACGAACTTTATGGCGCGGGGTGATGGCTCCGTATGAAACAACGTCGTTAATGAAATCGTGTTCTTGCGTTGAGCCTTCAATTCCCATTCCGCGGCATTTGGTATCGGTAAATTATTCTCTTCTATACCCAATAAGTCCTCCAATGTATTGCCTACGCCTCCGGCATTTCCCGGGCGGCCATTCGGGATCCACCCCATATCCGCAATCTTATGGAACTCATCTATGAGAAGTTCCTTGGTATATATTTTAAAGTCCATTCAGAAAAGTGTTAAGGTTGCTTTGTGTTGTTGAATTCTGTCTTCAGCACTGTCGCAATACTGTCGGGAGATGTCGGTGCCGATGTATGTGCGATTTAAATCCATAGCTGCGATAGCGGTTGTGCCGCTCCCCATAAAAGGATCGAAAACGATTTGCGCGCTTGTCGAGCCGATGATTCTTTTTATCAGATCGACCGGAAAGGGCGCGGGGTGTGAATTATTCATTTCCTGTGTAAACTCCCATACGTCTCCTACCGCATTGGCTTTGGGTACCAATCGGAATTTCGGTTTGGCGATCAAGTAGATAACCTCGTATGTCGGCAGGAAGTAGCCCGGATTGAAATTAATGCCGCCTTTTCTTCTCCATATTATTATCTGTCTGACGGGAAAACCGGAGACGATATCCTGCCTGTCCTGCAATAAGCCATTTTGGACGCGCCATTTATGATTGTAAAAAATAGCTCCGTCCTCTTTTAATAATCTGAACATCTCCGACAGACAGTCCCGTTGCCATGCGACATATTTATCGTGAGGCATACAGTCATCATAGTCGGAATATCCGTAACGCAAAGCTGCAGTCGCCCATTTGCCGGACCGAGTGTTATGTTTCATACCGTTGCCGGTCGAATTCTTAAGATTATACGGCGGCGAGGTCACGAACAGGTCTACGGATTCATCGGGCAGTTCCCGCATCACCTTAAGGCAATCTTCGCAAATTATTTTATTATAGTATAACGATATGTCAGTCATTGAATTAGGTGTTGATATGGCGACTCAATTTATGGAAGCGTATATTTTTGGTCCAATTATGTTGCCGGTTATTTGCGGTCTCCGAACAGGGCGTCGACAAATTCGCGGCGGTCGAAGATTTTCAGCTGGTCGATGCCCTCGCCGATGCCGATGTAGCGGACCGGTATGCGGAACTGGTCGCTGATGCCGATCACCACGCCGCCCTTGGCCGTGCCGTCGAGCTTGGTTATGGCCAGCGAGGTCACCTGTGTGGCCTGCGTGAACTGCCGCGCCTGCTCGAAGGCATTCTGACCGGTCGAGCCATCCAATACGAGCATCACCTCGTGCGGGGCGTCGGGGATAACCTTGGACATCACGTTGCGTATCTTGGTCAGCTCGTTCATTAGGCCGACCTTGTTGTGCAGACGGCCTGCCGTATCGATCAGCACCACGTCGGCGCCGTTGGCCTTGGCCGACTTGAGCGTATCGAAGGCTACCGAGGCCGGATCGGAACCCATATCCTGACGTATCATTACGGCGCCGGCGCGCTCGGCCCATACGCCCAACTGGTCGATAGCTGCGGCGCGGAAGGTGTCGGCCGCGCCTATGTAGACCTTTTTGCCGGCCTTGCGCAGCTGTGCCGCCAACTTGCCTATTGTCGTGGTCTTGCCGGCGCCGTTCACGCCGACCACCATAACCACATACGGTTCGCCCTCGCGGGCATCGAGTCCGAACGAGGCGTCGTCGCCGTGGTTCTCCTCGAGCAGCAGGGCTATCTCGTCGCGCAGAATCGACTGCAGCTCGGCGGCATTCATATACTTGTCGCGGGCCACACGCTCTTCGATGCGGCGAATGATCTTGACGGTGGTCTCGACACCTACGTCCGAGGTGATGAGCACCTCCTCAAGATCGTCTAACAGCGCGTCGTCTACCTTCGAGCGGCCGGCCACGGCCCGTGCCAGTTTGCCGAACAGCCCCTGCTTGGTCTTCTCTAATCCGGCGTTCAGCTCCTCGCGTTCGCTGTCCGCGGTCTCGGGCGCCGCGGCGGCCTCCTCGGCCTTTTTCTTCTTGAATATATCGAAAAATCCCATACCTTAATAATATTTGGGCAAAGGTACTAATAAAAACGGAACGCCCGACGAATATCGGACGTCCCTTCATCAATTTTAACAGACTTTATATTGAAAAACCCTTAGTTCATACGGCTGCTCTCGCCCTCGGCTCCGGATTCGACGCTGCGGCTGCGGAATTTGACGCCGCTGTGGAAGTTGTAGCGCAGCGACAGGGTGAACGCTGGCGTGGTGCCTTGGTGGCACAGATTGGTCCAGCGGCGAAATTCGGGCTGCGTGGCGCTTACGCTGTTTTCGCTGTTTACAATGTTGTTCACTCCGGCCTTGATCGTGAAACGATCCTTTGCGAAACTCTTTTTGACGGCCAGCGACAACGACTGATACACCGTTTCCTGCTTCAGGTTGCCGACCTTTACAGGGCTTCTGAACCAGTACTGGGCTTCGATGTAGAATTCCCGCGGCAGTTTTATGTCGAGCGAGGCATTGCACTGTCCCACGTACATTGCTTCGTCGGTCGACGAGGCGTCGATACGCTGCTCCATACGCAAACCTGTGGCGTTGAGGTTGATCGACATCCATTTGGTCGGCTGCAGCGGCAGATTGGCTGCGATGAAGTAGTACCATTGCGAATCGAGATTCTCGTGGCGGTACATCAACCGGTTGCCGTCGTCCTCGGAGCTGACCTGCGCCAGCTGCTGTATGGAATTCTGATCGAAGTTGGCGCCTATGGTCAGACTGTATTTGTAGGCGAAAACCGCTGTCAGATAGAACGAATTGGTGTATGTGGGCTTCAATTTTGGATTGCCGACGATATAGGCGTATTCCGATATCTGCTGGCGGTAGGGGCTTAGCTGCCAGAACGACGGCCGGCTGATAGTGCGCGAATAGCTGAAGATCAAAGAGGTGGATTGATCCTTGTTGAGGGGCAGCGATATGTTGGCATTGGGAAACAGACTGAGGTAGCTCTGCTTGGCGTAGGTGTCTTCGCTTGCGCCGCCGTGAGTGCGCGGTGCGGCGTATGTGTATTCGGCTCTCAGTCCGGCTGTTATGCCTACCTTCCCCAACTTGGTCGATACTATGCCGTAGAGTGCACCGATATTCTCCGAGAAGTCGATATCGACACTCTGCGGGGCGTAATACGTCCAGTCGCTGCCGCCGGCCAAATATTCGTACATCGTGCCGTTGTCCATATTGTTGCGGGTGTATTTGGCTCCGGCGCGCAACGATGTCGTGCTGCTCAGCTTCTTGTCGAGAGCCAGCGACAGCGCGTAGATCTTGTAGTCGCTCGCTATGGCGCTGCGGTAGGTCGAGTCGGTGCTCTGAGTGCCGGTGATGGCGCGGTTGAAATAGTCACGGTCGTTACTTGAGGTGCGCGAGAAAAAGTCGCCTATGACCTTGAAGGTCGAGCCGAGGGTGTCGAGCTTGAGAATGTAGTTGCCGGTTGCCGACCAGAAGTCGCGGCTGTCGACTGAGTGGTACAGGCTCGTGTTGTTCACCGTCATCTGCTGACTGATGAACTGCGACAGCGAGTTGTTGCGCGACTTCGAGTCGGTGAACGAGGCGTTGGCCTCCAAGCCGATGCTCTGGCGGTCGTCGATCTCGACAACTCCGCCGAGAGTCGCGCTCCAGCGGTTCGACCATTCACGCTCGGCGCTCTCGCCGTTCAGCTGGTTGTCCGAGGTGAAGTACTCGGTGGTTTCACTCGCCGTGGTTTTTAAATCGTCGTAAGAGTATCGCAGCGCGGCATTTAGTGTCGTGCGGCCGGTGTGGTAGTTGATTCGGGCCGCGGGCGCCAAATAGAACGGATTGTATTTCGAAGTTAAGTAGTGTGTTTGGAGCGAGCCGTCGATGCCGTCGCGGCGCTGCTTCTTGAGCGTGATTTTGATTATGCCGCCCGTAGAATTGGCATCGTAGTCGGCTCCGGAGATTGGAATGATCTCTATTTTCTGTATCTCCTCGGCATTTATGGCGCGCAGATAGGCGATAAGGTCGTCACCAGTGAGGTTGAGCAGCCGCTCGTTAACCATAACGCGGGTGCCCGAGCTGCCGTTGACCGAGATCTTGTCGTCGTCGATCCATACGCCCGGGGAGGATTTCAGCATCTCTACACCATCCTTGCCGATAGCCGCTGCGGGGTTGTTGGCCACGTCGACCACGAAACGGTCGGACTCGCGCGTTACGAGACGTGCGGTCACTACCACGTCGCCGACCGAGGTGGCTGACGGCTGCAGCACGATGTCGCCCAGATCGAGATCCGACACTATCGACAGATTGCGATAGAAAGATTGGTATCCCAAATACTGCACGGCTATGATGTATTCGCCGCTGCCGACTGACAGCGAAAACCGACCTTCGCTGTCAGTGGCGTAGCCTGCACGCTGCGTGGAGTCGGGCGCCAACGCTACGACGGTGGCCAGCTCTATGGGCGCGGAGTTTTCGTCGAGCACACGTCCCGACAGCGTTCGGGTATTCTGTCGTGCCGCCATAGCGATGCTCTCGGCAAAGATCGATACGATCACTATCAAAATGTAGAAAAGCTTTTTCATTGCTTCATTTGTTACGGTTTCTTTGTTTGCTGCCACTATGATTAGTTATAGAACTATACATAGCAATCATTTTGACGCAGCAAAGATATGTGTTTTTTTTTATAGTATGCAATACAAAGAACAGTTTTTTTAAAAATATTTTTGAGGCGCTCTGAAGCGGTCGGACAAGACAAAGCCGAGCAGCCTCTAAAGACTCAGTGATGCAGGTGTTTGCGTAGCTTTATCCCATTACTTGTCAGATGATGCGGTATGGGAGAGCTTCCCTGCAGGCACTCGCCAACGCTTAAGCAGGCCGTATTTGCTAAGCAGTTTTTTGTACTCCTCGCCCGTGAGGCTTTGTCCGGAGAGCTTATTGTATCGGTCGACGAAGCGGGAACAAAACTCTGCAAAGTCTTCTGTTGCGAAGTCATCGGTGAAGGTTCCGTTATTATAGCAGTGGATGCAATAATCATAGTTCGTGCTGCCATTGGCATTTTTACCGGCGATATCTTCTGTCATAGGTATTCCGCAACTTTGGCATACCTGTGGCAGCTGTCCCTCCTGCAGCCGTTTTACCTTCGGTGCAAATGTCTTTTCATACGCCTCGAAGGCCTCGGGGTTCTCGTCGGCGACGTAATAGCCTTTCGGTGTATGATATATGCCTTCGATACCGTCGAGATAACCGGCAATAAGTTCCTGTGCAAGGAAATAAGGCACTACATCCGCATCGGGTTCACCATGGTAGCGAAGCCCGAAGGTGCTGGCATTGACGAATCCTGCATGTTTGTAAAAGTCGATGTTGCCCTCCATACAAAGAACGCCTATGCCCATCTGGCGAGCCTTCTCCAACGAGTATTGCAGCAGTTTCAGCCCATAGCCTTTGCGTTTGAAGTCGGGATGAATTGAAATCGGACCGAATGTCCAAGCAGGGTATATCGTACCATCTTTTTTCGTGATAAACGCTTTAGAAAACATAATATGCCCGATAATACGTCCTTCAATCTCCATAACAAAGTCGAGTTCGGGAATGAAGTCGGGGTTATTTCTATATTGGTTGAGCACATAGTGTTCCAAGCATCCCGGGCGGTAGATGTTCCAAAATGCCTCGCGCGTGAGAACTTCCACCTTTTGCCAGTCTGCCGGTGTCTCTAAGCGAATAGTGTAATCTTTCATTGTTGTCAAATCGTTGTAAAAACGGCTGCAAAGGTATGGCCGTTACACTCCTGCGGATTGTAAAAAATGGACATCTTTGCGGTTTGTTGTGATTATTCTATATTCTCAAGCTCGATTTTCTTCTTCATCTTTTGGCCGAACTGCGATTGGAATGTTTCAGTCAGTCGGGATCCCATAGCCAGCAGCTCCGAGGGCGTGTGACCGCATAACTGCCGAAATTCATGTGTCATATGCGACAGGTCGCTGAAACCGCAGCGCCAAGCAATTTCAGTAATGGTTGTATTGTCGGTGGCACTTTGCAGTTCATACAGCGCCTTGTGGAATCGCAGCAGGCGCAGATATGCTTTGGGATTCATACCGACGTTCTCTGAGAAGATGCGCGTGAACTGCTTTTGGCCGAGATTGGCGGTTGAGGCAAGGTCGGAGGTGGATATGCTCTCAAAGTCGTGATCCTGTAATTCTGTCGGAATCATTTCGTCGAACACCTTCCCAAGCCGTTCCATATTTATCCGATTGATCGATGTCTCCTCAAGCCTGTCACAGAAGAACTTGTCCAGCATCTGCGTTTGTGCTTTCACATCCGTCGCATTGTGTATCCTTTCTTCCAGCAGGACAAACTCGCTGTCGTTCATCGATTCGGGCGTCAGATGCTGCCGGTCGGTTGCAACCTGAAAAAACAGTTGTGTGCAGAAAGGCATAAATTCAACCCCCAAGACATCGAATGCACCCTCCCCGACACATAATTTCATACTATCCAAGCTGTTGAGGTTTAGTAAGGTACGGTATTCGTTCGGGAAATCATCCAACCGAACCCTTTGCTTCAAATAGAAATGAAGACTTGCTGCGCCATTGGAGAATATGTGTATTGTCCCCATTGTTGAGGTGCATCGGGAGGTCAGCAACCAGTAATTTCGAATGAACGGCTGCAATATTTTCTGACAAGGTATCGTGATAAACTGCATAGTATGTCTTCTTAATAGGAATTCGCAACAGGCCGTGTGAGGATTCCGTCTATGATTTCCTTACACTTTCTGTTGTCCTGACGTTTTGGTGTCGCAAAGATAAACGTTCTGACTATAAGTTTTTTTGGCTTGAATCCAAATTTGCCATAAATTTCATCGAGTGTAAAATTTTTAGACACTTTTCGT
>CAYYUW010000089.1:0-9487 GCA_964474985.1 uncultured Alistipes sp.
AGCGAGTGCGAACAGCAACTTGCTTATCTAAAACAGCGTCAGCTCCAACTGAAGAATTATCTTTCCGAACAAAAAAGAATTAAAAGTATGGAAAAGATTTATTTCGATTCATTGCCAGAAATTATTGTGGCCTGCAACAAAACAACTCTTAACAGTTATGACGAATTAGGGGCACATCTTGTAAACATTGTCGGCCCTGAAATGGCGCGACTCGGTTGCAAATGTCCGGAACCGGAATATTGCTTCACTGTTGAACCGGCTGGAGAGTATAGGGAGACTGATTTTGAAATCGAGTATTGCGAGAGGGTGACCGAGATGGGACCGGATTCTGACATTGTGAAGTTCAAAAAACTTCCAGAAGTACAGACTGCAATCTGCATGAAAGTCTATGGGCCTTATTCTTTGCTTCGTGAAAGTTATTTAGAACTTTTTGAAGAAATTGCAAGACTCGGCTATGAGATTGCCGGAGCGCCAAGGGCTAACTATGTAGACGGTATTTGGAATCAGGCCGATTCCGCTAAATGGCTTACTATTATTCAGGTTCCTGTAGTCAAGCCTTAATTAATCGCTAATACGGAATGGGTTTTGTCCAATATCGGCCAAAACCCATTCCATATTAAACTGACCGACAGACGGCGATATATATGCAATAAAGTCGAAGCCTGCCAGCGATAATCTACACGCGGGTCGCCCACGGAATCATTCATCAGTTTCTGCACGCAGAAGCGGCCGTCTCGAAATTATTGCTTACTTTTGTGAATATTATTCTTTGGAAAAATGTCGAACAAATTCAGAATCGGACACGGATACGACGTCCACCAGCTCGCCGAAGGGCTTGAGCTGACACTCGGAGGCGTCCGCATTCAGCACGAAAAGGGATGCGTGGCCCACTCCGACGGCGACGCCGTAATTCACGCCCTGTGCGACGCGCTGTTGGGCGCCGCTGCGTTGGGCGACATCGGCCTGCATTTTCCCGATACTTCGGACGAATACAGCGGAATCGATTCGCGCATACTGCTGCGCCGCACAGCCGCCCTGCTGCGCCAGCACGGGTGGGAGATAGGCAATGCCGACTGCACGATCATACTGCAGCGGCCCAAGGTGAGACCCTACATTGACGATATGCGCCGCGAGCTGGCCGCAGCAATGGGGATTGATGTCGCTGACGTATCGGTCAAGGCCACGACCACCGAGCGGTTGGGCTTCACCGGCCGCGAGGAGGGCGTCGAGGCGCATGCCGCCGTACTGATCTATCCGGCCGAGTAGCGCCTCAGCCCGCCGCCACCTCGTCCATAGCGATGTCATGCGGCTCGAGTGGCAGATCACGCCGCAGCTGGCAGCGGAAACATACTCCTATCTTATATATCCGTGCAGCCTCGGGCTGCGACAAGTAACGGTCGTAATACCCGCGTCCACGCCCCATGCGGCCGCCGTCGAGCGTAAAGGCAACCCCCGGGACGATCATAACATCGATCTCGGAGGGGCGGCACTCGTCCGTCCCGACGGGTTCGTCGATGCCGAATGCTCCGCGGCGCAGAGCCTCGGGCCGGTACTCGAAGAAGCGCATCGTATCGCCCTCGACGCGCGGCACGACCACACGGCGGCCGGAGCACCAGCCGGCAAGCGCTTCACGCAGCGGCACCTCGTCGGCAAGGGGCAGAAAAGCCGCCACGGTACGGGCACCGGCAAAGCGTGCCGAAGCCTCTATGGCCGCAGCGATACGGCGTGCCGCGGCGGCACGGTGCGGCTCTGTCAGGGCTGCGACTTCGCGTCTCACTTCCGCCCGCAACTCAGGCTTGGGAACAAAAGTCTCGTTCATAGTGCAATTTTAGTGTTCGAAGCCGTTGTTATTCGGCAAACAATAATTATATTTGTGGCACAAAAAGGACACATAAGCGTAAAACGACTGAAAACAGAACAATAAACCAAAAATCAATTACAAATATAAAAGTTTTTTTAATCTATGAGTAATTTTCTCTGCAATTCGTCAATCGGGAAGAAACTTGTAATGAGTGTCTCGGGATGCTTTCTCGTGCTCTTCATTCTCTTCCACATGTCAATGAACCTGACGGCGCTATTCTCGGCCTCGGCTTACAACGGGATCTGCAAATTCCTCGGAGCCAATTGGTACGCACTCGTCGGCACGCTCGTTCTTGCAGCAGGCGTACTGGTACACTTCCTCTATGCCATTATGCTCACGCTTCAGAACCGCAAGGCCCGCGGCCAGCAGCGTTATGCCGTCACCGTTACCGAACCGGGTGTACAGTGGGCATCGAAGAATATGTTCGCGCTGGGCGTGATCGTCATTCTCGGTCTGCTGCTCCACCTCTTCAACTTCTGGAGCAAGATGCAGTTGGTAGAGCTGATGGGCAATGAAATGTCGATCGTCGACGGCACCCCCGTAGCCGCTTCCGACGGCGCTGCCCTTATCGCCTACACCTTCTCGAAATGGTACTACGTAGTGCTTTACATCGTATGGCTCGCCGCCCTGTGGTTCCACCTCACCCACGGCGTATGGTCGATGATACAGACCGTTGGCTGGGCAAACGACATCTGGTACCCGCGTCTGAAGTGCCTCTCGACTATCGTGGCTACGATCATCTTCCTCGGCTTCGCTGCAGTCGTGATCGTATTCTTCGCAAAGAGCCTCTGCGGCTGCTGCCTCTAATTCACACCGATTTTCGAACAATAAAAACAAGGAAAATATGTCTTTCAAATTAGATTCCAAAATTCCCGCCGGCCCGTTGGCCGAGAAGTGGAGCAATCATAAGGCAAGTATCAAGGTGGTAAGCCCCGCCAACAAACGCAAGCTCGACATCATCGTCATCGGTACCGGTCTGGGCGGTGCTTCGGCTGCCGCTTCGCTCGGCGAAATGGGCTACAACGTCAAGGTCTTCTGCATTCAGGACTCGCCCCGCCGCGCTCACTCGATCGCCGCTCAGGGCGGTATCAACGCAGCCAAAAACTACCAAAACGACAACGACTCGGTCTACCGTCTGTTCTACGACACTATCAAAGGCGGCGACTATCGCGCCCGCGAAGCCAACGTTTACCGCTTGGCCGAGGTCTCGAACTCGATCATCGACCAGTGCGTAGCTCAGGGCGTACCCTTCGCACGCGAGTACGGCGGCCTGCTGGCCAACCGTTCGTTCGGCGGCGCGCAGGTTTCACGTACATTCTATGCCCGCGGCCAGACCGGACAGCAGCTCCTCTTGGGTGCATACGCCGCTCTTAACAAGGAGATCGCAGCCGGCTCGGTAAAGAGCTATCCCCGTCACGAAATGCTCGACATAGTCATCGAGGACGGCGAGGCTCGCGGCATCATCGCACGCAACCTCGTAACCGGTGCCATAGAGCGCTTCGGCGCACACGCAGTGGTTCTCGCCAGCGGCGGCTACGGCAACGTGTTCTTCCTGTCGACCAATGCAATGGCATCGAACGGCTCGGCCGCTTTCCAGTGCTACCGCAAGGGCGCAGGCTTCGCCAACCCCTGCTTCACTCAGATCCACCCCACCTGCATCCCCGTTCACGGCACGCAGCAGTCGAAGCTGACGCTTATGTCGGAGTCGCTGCGCAATGACGGCCGCATTTGGGTTCCCAAGAAGTTAGAAGATGTCAAGGCTATCCGCACCGGCGCCAAGAAGCCGTCGGATATCGCCGAAGAGGATCGCGACTACTATCTGGAGCGCCGCTACCCCGCATTCGGCAACCTCGTGCCGCGCGACGTGGCTTCGCGTGCCGCCAAGGAGCGCTGCGATGCAGGCTACGGCGTCAACGAGACCGGACTGGCCGTATTCCTCGATTTCAAGACCGCTATCGAGCGTCTGGGCAAAGAGGTTATCAAGCAGCGCTACGGCAACCTGTTCGATATGTACAAGGAGATCACAGACGTAAGTCCCTATGAGCAGCCGATGCAGATCTTCCCCGCTGTCCACTACACCATGGGCGGCATTTGGGTCGACTACAACCTTATGACCACCATCCCGGGTCTCTACGCTATCGGCGAGGCCAACTTCTCGGATCACGGTGCCAACCGTTTGGGCGCATCGGCTCTGATGCAGGGTTTGGCCGACGGTTACTTCGTGCTGCCCTACACCATCGGCGACTACCTGTCGCACAAGATTCAGGCCCCGAAGGTCAAGACCGACTCCCCCGCATTCGACGCTGCCGAGAAAGCTGTCAAGGAGAAGATCGCCAAGCTGTTCGCTATCAAGGGTAACCAGTCTGTCGACGACATTCACAAGCGCTTGGGCCACATTATGTGGGAGAACGTGGGTATGGCCCGCACCAAGGAGTCGCTCGAGAAGGCTATCACCGAAATCAAGGCTCTGCGCAAGGAGTTCTGGAGCGACCTGAAGTTGGTCGGCACCCCCGACAGCTTCAACGTCGAGTTGGAGAAGGCGCTGCGTTTGGCCGACTTCCTCGAGCTTGGCGAGCTTATGGCCCGCGACGCACTGCTTCGCGAAGAGTCTTGCGGCGGCCACTTCCGTTCGGAACATCAGACCGAAGAGGGCGAGGCCAAGCGCGACGACGAGAACTTCGTATACGCAGCCGTATGGGAGTACAAGGGCGAAGACAAGGAGCCGGAACTCACCAAGGAGCCGCTGAACTTCGAATTCGTTCACCCCGCACAGCGTAACTATAAGGACTAACCTTTTCAGACGTATAACTTTAATAATTTTAGAACAATGAATTTCAAATTAAAGATATGGCGTCAAAAGGACGCTAAAAGCAAGGGCGAGTTCAAAACCTACGAAGTAAAGGATATCGCACCCGACACCTCGTTCCTCGAGATGATGGACATTCTCAACAACGATCTGGTTCACAAGGGCGAGGAGCCGATCGCATTCGACCACGACTGCCGCGAGGGTATCTGCGGTATGTGCTCGATGCACATCAACGGCCACGCTCACGGACCCGAGAGCGCCGTAACCACCTGCCAGCTCTATATGCGCAAGTTCCGCGACGGCGAAACCATAACTATCGAGCCGTGGCGTTCGGCTGCATTCCCCGTAATCAAGGACCTCGTAGTGGATCGCGGCGCATACGACAAGATTCTTCAGGCCGGAGGCTTCATCTCGGTTCGCACCGGCAGCGTTGTCGATGCCAACACCATTCCTATCGCCAAGGCTGACGCCGACGAGTCTATGGACGCTGCCGCCTGCATCGGCTGCGGTGCCTGCGCCGCCACCTGCAAGAACGGCTCCGCAATGCTCTTCGTCGCAGCGCGCGTATCGTCGCTGGCCAAGCTGCCTCAGGGTCGCGTCGAGGCTATTCGCCGCGCCAAGTCTATGGTAGCCAAGATGGACGAGTTAGGATTCGGCAACTGCACCAACACCGGCGCTTGTCAGGCCGAGTGCCCCAAGTCGATCTCGATCGCCCACATCGCCCGCCTCAACCGCGAATTTCTTTCTGCCAAGCTGAAGGACTAAACCCTCGGTATATATAAGCGACAGGCCGCTGCTTTCGCAGCGGCCTGTTTTTATGTGATCTAATATGTGCAGCCACCCCGCCGAGCGGGCACCCCGACCTGACACCAAATCGCTCTCTGACACCCCGCCGGCACCGGTTTATGCGTGTTGCAGCGCTCTAATATAAAAATATGACGAAAAAATTCCGCGAAAATTTGGCAATATCTAAAAAAGGCCGTACATTTGCACCACAATTAATGCCGGTGGATTCATCTAAGGGCTAGGATACGTGCCTCTCACGCACGACATAGGGGTTCGAATCCCCTATCCACTACTCAAAGCGACCGTTTTCACGGTCGCTTTTTTATTCCCTTACTCCTCCCAGCACAGCGGTCTCGGCAAACGATCGCACAGCAGCAAAAGTCTTAACGGATCAATCCGAAAGATTGTTTATATTTTGTGCATGCAACAGAGAAAAGACATACTGCAACAGTAAAATACTTGATTCTTGTCGTTCATATTTATTCGGATCTTTGTTTTTGACGATTAACAAAAGCAAATTTCGGGTAGTTGTGATTTGCTTTTAAACTTTTTAATTCATATCTTCGTTATATTAAATGTACCATAATATTATTAAATAGCATTTACTACAATGAAAAAGTTAATGATGTTTTTCACCGCCACACTACTGCTGTTAGCAGGCGTATGTTCGGCACAGACACAAACTCCCACACCAAAGCAGAAAGCCAAGCAATTCGTAGAGCAAATATTCGATTGCATTAACCAGACGGATTTCAACAAGTTGGAAAAGGTTGGCACTGAAATGGGGCAATACTTAGTCATCCTCGACGAGGAGGAGGGCAAGGAGTTTGGCGAAGAGTTCGCAGCCAAGTTCTACGAATACAGCGACAAATACGGATACGGCAAGGAGTTTGCTGACGAATTTCTCTCGGCACTCACGAAAGCTATGTTAGAAACCGTCGAGGAAACGGAATAACGGCTCCTGCAAGTTGGTCCTGTCTGCATATTCTTCGTCTAAATGTCTTGAGAAGGATACAGGCAGAGTTATTACGAACAGTTACAACCTGACGCATTTGGGAACTCAGATTACAGCCGAGTTCCCAGCTTTTTTTTATAGATATCTATCAAAAGCAACACTGTCAGCAATAGATTTTCATCTCCCTTATATCGAGAATTTTTCTTATCTTTATGCCAAATTTTTGCTTTCGCAATAAATTTATGGGGATTTTGGATGCTATAAAAAGGGTTGGCTTATTCAGGAGCAGCAAGACGACTGCCCCTGAAACTGGGTCATCGAACAAAGAGGCGGACGCCATATCCGAGTATGCCAGCACTATTGCTTTCAACAAGTCTTTCAGTTCGCTATTGAAGCAAGATAAATTCATTGCTCGGAGTGATTATAAACATCTGGTATCGCAGTATGAAAGTTTGTCACAATTCTATGAAGCACTGTTGAAATCCAATATGTTGGACGATTATATCGCCAAACATCGTTTGGATGAACTACAGATAGAAAACTTTTTGACCGGATACGAAGATATTAAAGACTTGCAAAAAGGCTCGTCGATAATCAAAGAGCATAACGACCAATTTGTTGCAGCGCATCTTAAATCAGAAAAACCGTATCTTGACAACATTCTCAAAGCGTGCGACCCTGCAATTTCGCTGGATGACGAGCAGCGCGAAGTGGTACTGTCAAATGAAGACCATACACTCGTTATCGCCGGTGCCGGCGCAGGTAAAACGACCACCGTTGCAGCAAAAGTCCGGTATTTAGTAGAAAAACAGGGCATTGATCCGTCGCAAATTCTGGTAATATCATTCACCAACAAAGCCGTCGAAGAACTGCGCGACCGCATAAATCATCGCCTGCATATCGATTGTCCGATAACTACTTTTCACTCTGTCGGATATGCGATACTGAGGCAGGGAAACTCCGAACGTAAAAAGATTGTAGATGCAGGATTTATGTATCATACTATCAATGAATACTTAAAATCCACCGTACTCCGCAATCAGGAAATGGTCGATAAATTGATACTCTTTTTCGGCTCATATTTCTCTGCTCCTTATGCAGGTAATGATTTGAATGATTATTTCCAGTTTGTAGCCAATACCAATTTCTCAACCATCAAAAGCGATTTGCGCGAATATGTCAAACAGATAATAGACCGCAAAACGCACAAAGCACAGACCCTTAACAACGAGGTGCTGCGCTCAATGGAGGAGGTTCGTATTGCAAACTTTCTTTACTTGCATCAAATTGAATATGAATACGAACCGATATATCAATACCGTATTCTCGACTCAAATAAGCCGTACACTCCTGATTTCCGAATAACGCAGGGTGACAAAACAACTTATATAGAACATTTCGGCATCACGGAGGATGGCCGAAGCACACGTTATACCGAACAAGAACTATCCAGATATAAATCGCGTATAAATGACAAGATTCGGCTACACCGGCAGCATCATACGGATTTGATATATACTTTTTCAATATACAATGACGGACGGGATTATTTGGAACATCTGCGCGAAAGTCTTGAACAGCACGGATATCAACTGAATAAACGCCCTGCCGGAGAAGTCTATAAAAAGATTGTCAATACAGAGGAGAGCAAATACATAACCCGGCTTGTTTCGCTTATATGCACCTTTATCGGGAACTTCAAAACGCAAGGTTATAAATCGGGGCAGTTTGACGAGTTTAAACACAAAACAAAGAATGTTCGTACAAAACTGTTCCTCGATATCTGCCGGATATGTTATTATGAGTATCAGCAAGCGCTTGAGGAACAACATTGCATAGACTTTGAGGATATGATAAATGAGTCGGCAGAGTTGATACGCAAAAAACAGATCGACCACGAGCAGTTGGATTACAAATACATCATCGTCGATGAATATCAGGATATTTCGAGACAGCGTTACAACCTTATCCGCGAAATGTCGAAACTGTGCGAAGCAAAAATTGTGGCCGTCGGCGATGATTGGCAGTCTATCTATGCGTTCAGCGGTTCGATATTGCCTCTGTTTACGAAGTTCTGCAAAGAGGTCGGTTACGGGCAAGAGTTGAAAATAACGCGCACCTATCGCAATGCGCAGGAGATTATCGACATTGCCGGAACATTTGTGCAACGCAACGCTGCGCAAATAAAGAAAAAGTTAATATCTCCGAAACGAATAGACAATCCGATTATCATCTACCCGTATAGCGAAGAACTCGGGAAAGGCAAAGAGCGCGAGAAAGGCGGTCGCTACTACTTTTTAGGGCAGGAGGTAAACAAGGCAATAGAACATATTTTGCAAAGTGGTTCTGCGGAGGGAAAACCCAAAGTCGCGTCCATCTTGCTAATCGGTCGCTATGGTTTCGATGCCCGAAATCTGTGTCACTCGGGTGAGTTTAACTACAACGAGAAAACGGGTAAAGTTTATTCTACTAAATTTGGCTCAGATGTCAAACTTCAATACCTGACCGCCCACAGCTCCAAAGGTTTGAGTGCAGAAAATGTTATTATCATCAACGCAAAGGATGAACTTTACGGATTTCCCTCGAAAATCGAGGACGACCCTGTGCTGAATTTGGTTGTCTCTAATGACACATCATATAACTACGCCGAAGAGCGTCGCCTGTTTTATGTTGCGCTTACGCGCACAAAAAACAGAGTCTATATCGTTACGCCCGAAAAACGCCCGTCCGAATTTATAAAAGAGCTGTTGCGAGAGAAGAAACTATATCCGAAAGTTACTCTTGCCGGAGTGTTGAAAAGTGATGTCGCGGCGACAAGCAATGTAAAAAACAGATGCCCGATATGCGGCTATCCGATGCAGTTCCGTTGGAATAAGAACTACGGTCTTAAACTATGGATTTGTTCTAACGACCAAGAAGTCTGCGGGTTTATGACAAATGAGCAAAAGGGTGGAGATTTAGCTATCCATAAATGCGATTGGTGTCAAGATGGATTTTTGATCGTTAAAAAAGGAACTCAAAATTATATATTGGGCTGCACCAATTATAAACCCGACAAATCCGGATGCAATCGGATGAT
>CAYYUW010000090.1:0-1536 GCA_964474985.1 uncultured Alistipes sp.
TCCGACTACGGCATCGCCAACCTCAAATACATTCTCGCGAACCTCGACAGCTGGATTACGGACGACGAGGATGCGGATTATCAGCATCGCGAAGAACTCTACAACGCCCTGCTGAAACAATACGGGCGCTACGTGCAGGCCGTAATGCTCAACATCGGCGGCATCCGGCTTTACGAGGAGCGCGACCGTCCCCGCGCCGAAGCCGTGGAGGCCGACAGGCAGCGCGACGCCGTGCGCTGGGTGCTCGACCGGCTCTGCGACAGCGAATGGCTCGACCGCACAGCCGTCAACGACCACCGGCCGCTGCATGTCGAAAGTTCGGCGGCATTTGTCTCCGACACCTTCTCGGATCTGCTCGATAAGGTAAAGGCCGTGGTGCTGTCGTCCCATATCGCCGACGGCGAAAAGGCCTACACACCGGAGGAGTTCGTCGGCGACATCTACGAAAGCGTCTGGCGTCCGACACAAAGCGGCAAACCGCTTACTCCGACCATGCGCAACCTGCAAAAGCAGTTCGTCGACGCCTGCATTTCGGCCTTCGCACCGAGAAAAAGTGCATCGGGCAAAAGCAGCTCGCTCTCTGCGGCAGAGGCCTACCTCCCGACGATCCATCAAACGGCCGTCTGCGAAATACCCGTCGGCGGCGCATCGGGGCTCTCTGCCGAACTGCTCGGACAGCTGGCCGAAACTATCGATCCGCAGACCATTCGGGAACGGATGTTCGGCAAAGCCGGCTACAACTGGCAGAAGAAGGTCAACATCCGCGCCATCGACGAAACGCCGGCGCTGTGGCACGAGATGGCCGTCCGCTGCGAAAAGCTGCTCGCAGCCAAAGCCGCAACTGCACGAGGCACAAATCGGGCGCATTACAACATGCTGCTTTACCGGTTGCGCAGTGCCTTGTCGTATAAATAGTTCGTACACATTTTAACTCCTAAATATATGAGAAGACTTTTACTTCGCAATTTTGCAATCCTCTGCTCGTTGCTGATCTGTCTGAACGGAATGGCGCAGACCGAGACCGAGGGTCGCATTTGGGGGCGGGTCACCGACGAGCAGGGAGAACCTTTGGTCGGTGTCGGCGTCTTCAGTAAAGGCACGTCGACCGGTTCGACTACCGACGCGACCGGCTATTACAACCTGTCGCTCGGAAACAGGGACAAAGCGGTCGTGGCGTTCTCTTATGTCGGCATGAAAACCCGCGAGATCGCAGTTACCGGCACGACGCGGGAGCTCAACGTGCGTCTGCAAAGCGACACGGACATCGATGCCGTGGTCATTCAGGGCTACGGCCGCGTGCAGAAGCGCGAGGATCTGGTCGGCAGCGCCTATCAGGTCAACACCAAGGATCTGGAATTCAAACCTCTGGCGCGCATCGACAACATTCTGGACGGCATGATCCCCGGCATGAGCGTACAGCCCAATGCAGACTATCCCAGCACGGTTCGTCCGCGCAACAATATCCGTATCCGCGGCGAAGCGTCGCTGTCCGCTTCGAACGAACCGCTGTGGATCGTCGACGGAGTGCCCATCTAC
>CAYYUW010000091.1:0-2437 GCA_964474985.1 uncultured Alistipes sp.
ATGAATGCTAAGTTCTTGCGTACGTCCAACTCCACACCGTAGGCCCGGGCGCGGTCGGCATTTTCGTGGGTGTAGGTATAGCTGCCGCCGGCATCGCGGATCGTCGTTTCGATCGGGTCGCGGAAGTGCTTGTAGAAGAACGAGATCGAGACCTGCTCGGCGCTTGTCGGATACCATTCGTAACGCACGTCGGCGTTGTGGACGTAGGCGGCCTTGAGCTTGGGATTACCCATGATGGTCGAGAAGAGGTCGAAATCGTAGTAGGCCGAGGGCGACACTTCGCGGAACTCGGGACGGTTGGTCGAGCGGCCGTAGGCGGCGCGCAACTGGTGGCGTTCGGAGATGCGGTAGGTGGCGTTGACCGAGGGGAAGATGTCGTCGTAGACGTAGTTGCGTTTCTCGGAGACCCACTCTTTCGAACGGGTGTAGTTCGTCAGGGTCATATCGCTGTGTTCGAAGCGCACGCCGGCGTAGATGTTCAGCCGTCCGAACGGCAGGTTGACACCGGCGTATGCTGCGGCCGTCAGGTTGTTGGCCTTGTAGCTGTTGCGGTTGTCGCTGTCGTCGTAGAGGTAGAGTTTGTCTGCTCCGAAGTTTTCCGGCACGAGAATGTCGTTCACGGGATCGCCGTAGGCGAAGTCGGAGGGCAGATTCGACGGATTGAAGCGGTAGTAGAAGGCGCGTGCCAGATAGTCGCGGGTGCGGTATTCGCCGTAGACGCCGGTTTTGAGTTTCGGGGCGAAGCTTTTGCCTTCGCGGAAGGTGCGTTCATAATCGACGCCGGCCGAGACCAGGTGCTCCACCAAACGGGTGAAGTCGCGCTGTATGTCGTTCTGGTCGATCTGCATTTTGCCGTAGTGGGCATCGCCGTCGATGTCGTTTTCCTGACGGTTGATGATCCGCCGGTCGGGCATAAGGTGGTTGGCGTAGGAGTATCCGGCCGTCCAGTCCAGTCGGCCGCGGCCGAGGTCGTGCCCGCCGCTGAACTGACCGTTGTAAGAGCCGCGCGACGAGTAGCGGTATTCGGCTTTCTCCTGCTTGTAGAGCGACGAGATGTTCTGCCATCCGTTACGGTAGGTGTACCGGTCTTGACCGAGCTGGTTGAAGATGTTGCGGAAGCGGAAGTTGCTGTGCGGACGGATGTAGGCTATGTTGAGCATAGCGCCTAATTTGACATCGGTCTTGTATTGGTCGTCGGTATATTTATAAAGGTATTCGGGCTTGTCCTCGCGTTTGTTGTAGATGCCGAAGCGGGAGTTTTCCATGTCGGTGATCGAACGCTCCGAATAGCTGTAATTGACTGCTCCGGTCAGGGCGAGACGTTTGCCCTCGTTCAGATTCCAGGTTTTCCCGAAGGAGGTCGAGAAGCGCTGGTCGGGCACGGCGCTGCGCCTGCGTACAGACCAGTCGTTGCGGAAACCGTTTTGGGTTGCGCGGCTGACGAATGCGTTGTCGTTGTTGTCGAACGCCCCCTTGATGCCGCCCTGCCACATGCGGGAGCCGCTGCCCAGTCCGAAGTAGTCGCCCGTAGAGCCGGGGTTGTCGTGAAAACCGTTGAAATGGGTGGCGGTGTTGACGCCTGTCGAGTAGCTGAAGGCCACGGCGGCGGCGTCGGGCATCTCTTTGGTTTCGATCCGGATGAATCCGCCGGTGAAGTCGGCCGGCACTTCGGGCGCGGGCGATTTGAAAATCATGATGTTTTCGATCTGCCCGGCCGGAATAAGATCGAAGGAGAAGGCTCGCGAATCGGCCTCCGAACTCGGCACGGCGGCGCGGTTGATCCAGACGTTGTTGTAACGCTGCGCCAAACCGCGTGCGATAATGAATTTGTCGTCGATAAGCGAGATGCCCGGGATACGGCGCACCACTTCGCCGGCGTCGCGATCCTGCGTGCGGGCGATGGCCTGACTCGATACGCCGCTGACGACCTGCAACGAGTTGCGCACGTCGACGTTGAGTGCAGCTTCGGAATTGACGCGCCGCACGGTCGAGACGACCACTTCGTCGACCTGCTCGGTGGCCTCCGAGAGCGTCAGGCTAACCTGCGTGGTCTCACCCTGCCGGACGACGATCTGCTCCGTGAGCTGTGTATCATAGGAGATCATCGAAACCTCGAGCCGATAAGCGCCCGGAGCGAGGCCTACGATCGTAAAACGGCCATCGACGTCGGAGGCAGCGCCTTTAGAGGTCTCACTGACCAGTACGGTGGCTCCGATGACCGGTTTGCCGGTTTTGCCATCGGTGACGATTCCGGCGATCGTACCCGAATTCTGGGCACACAGGGTCGCCGTTTGAAGCAGCATAATCACACCGATAAGCCATGTTCTGAACATTTGCATACGTAATTTACTGAATGTTTTTACGCTGCAAATGTATCACGGGGATGTTACATCTCTGTTATCGGGGTGTGACAATTCTGTGAAACAGGCTTAATCGC
>CAYYUW010000092.1:0-2256 GCA_964474985.1 uncultured Alistipes sp.
AACCTGCCGAAACCGCTGCTTTTCAACTGGATCGCCAATATCGACAGGATAGAGCGCAAATATGAACACCAAAAACGTGTGCTCGGCAAGCTGACAGCCTGCTTCGACAAATATTCGATACCCGTGCTGCTTCTTAAGGGATACGGTCTCAGCCTGTGCTATCCGAAGCCGGAGCACCGGCCCTGCGGCGATATCGACCTGTGGCTGTACGGGAAAGCCGATTCGGGCAACGAAATACTGCGTCGGGAGTTCGGCGCCGCATTCGACGATCGGCACCGGCACCATGCCGTAGGCTCAATCGACGGCGTGACCATAGAGAATCACTTCGAGTTTCTGAATACGAGCCGCTACGCATCGAACGCGATCGTCGAACGCCGCCTGCAGCAACTCTCGCACACGCACTTCGAGACGGTCGCTATCGACGGCCACCCGCTGCGCCTGCCGTCGCCCGATTGGAATGCGCTGTTCCTGCTGAGACATACGGCCTGCCACTTCGCCAACGAACGGATCGTCATCCGTCATTTGGCCGACTGGGCGATGTTCGTATCGCACTGCGGCAAACACGTAAACTGGAGCGAGTTGGAATCTTTCGCCCGCGAGATGAATATGCACCGGTTTCTATATGCGCTGAATGCACTGTCAGTAGATCTGCTCGGCGTGAAACCGGATATGCTGCCGCCTCTGCATCGGAATCGCAATCTCGAACGGAGAATAATCGAGGATATTCTAAATCCTCGATATTCGCTGCAAATTAATAAGGGGGAGGGAATCGTCGCCTCTATGAAATACAGCATCAAACGCTGGCGGGCGAAATACTGGAAGCTGAAAATAGTCTATTCGGACAGTCTGGCTTTGACCTCGATAAAGGTTTTAAAAGACTATTTATCGGGCAGGTAGCACCTTGCGTCCGACCACAGCCGTCACCGCAGCTCCTACTAAAAGCACCGCGGCTGAAACTCCCAGCACAAGCCCGACGCCTCCCCACTCGAGCAGCTGTGGTATTATGAACACGCCAGCTACAGCGCCAAATTTGCCTACAGCAGCGGCAAGACCGGCTCCGGAGCCTCGGTCCGACACGGGGTAAACCTGCTGCGGAATAATGAATGTCATAAGGTGCGGTCCGGCATTGAGAAACAGTTCGAATACCGCAAACCCCGTCACGGCGACCCACGTCGGCCAATGCAGTTTGAAAGCCGCCAGCAGCAGCGCAAAGCCCGCCGCGCTCAATATGAAGCCCCACATCTGGGTCTGGACGTGATACATTCTCCTCACTGTAAGCAATCCCAAGACAAAACCTATCGGAATCACCATATTTATATAAGCTGTCATTTCGACGGAGGCGACAATACGCTCGAAAGCACCCTCGGAGGATTGCTCCAACCCCAAAGCCATCACCAATACAGGCAGAAAGACTCCTATGCCGTATACCGCGAAGCCCTCGCATGCCCACGGTATTCCGCAGAACATCGCCCTCTTAAGCTCCTCGCCTTTGATAAGCGCCGAAAACGGGACTTTGCCGCGGTCCGGAAGCTTCGGTTTGCGTCGCTGCACCAAGCCCACATCGTCGCCGAGAATGCTGTGTACGGCCCGCTCAGCCTCGGCCGTTCGGCCGCGGGAGACTAACCAGCTCGGACTTTGAGAAAAGCGTATCCTGCTCAGGAACATGATGAATGCCAGCACGGAAATGACGAGTATCAGGCGGTTCCACATTCTCGGATCGGCCCACTCCCTGAGTAGGAAAAAGCACACGAGCGCCGCCGCGATATTGCCCAGCGACGATGCAGCCTTGGCCACTCCGACCATGGTCATTTTCCAGCGCTCGGGCATTATCTCCGATATGTAGTCCGAATCGAGACTGTAGCTGCCGCCTATGCCGAATCCCATAAGGAACAGGCCTATGGCCAAACCGATGACGCTGGCGGTAAAATATACGAGCAGCGAAGCGAGCAGTATTATGATCGGGCAGAGCCGGAAAAAGAACAGATAGCCGTGGCGGTCGCTCCACTGGCCGATGATCATCGAGCCGACCATAATGCCTACCAAGCTCATACAGGCCACTACGCCCTGCTCGATCGATGAGAGTTCGGAGTGCGTCAGCAGCTGTATCATCGGCAGCATAACACCTATCAAGGTAGCTAATGCCGCACCTGTCACCTGCCCGAGCGAGGCAACGATCAAAACGCGGAAATGCCCCGAACGCAGGGGCACGGTATCCATATCGAACTGTTCGGCGGTCATAATGTTATCGATTATGAC
>CAYYUW010000093.1:0-13980 GCA_964474985.1 uncultured Alistipes sp.
GACCCAGCCTGCGCCCGTGCGTGAAGTCAACCGGCGCGCGCTGTTCCCGGGACGCACTGTCGGCAGCAATTCCGCATCGGAGGGCGTGTCGGAGGGTGCGGGCAATCAGGGCGACGAGGGCGGCTCGCCGGCAGGAAGCCACGAGGGTATGGGGTCCGGCAACTCGGCGTCGGGATTTGAACTTGCGGGCCGTTCGCTGGTCGGATCGCTGCCCAAGCCGATGTATTCGGCCAACAAGTCCGGCAAGGTGGTGGTGCGGATCACCGTGGACAAAACCGGCAAGGTGACTTCGGCTTCATACCGCAGCGTCGGTTCTACAACCAATGCGGGCGTATTGGTCGATGCCGCACTGAAGGCCGCCCGACAGGCTCGCTTCTCACCCAGCGAGACGCAGGACATACAGACCGGAACCATTACCTATGTATTTAAGATGGAGTAAACTCATGAAGACAACGATCATAACCCTTATCGCTGCGGCGCTGCTTGCAGTGGTGGCTGTGCCCGCTGCGGCGCAGAAGAAGGGCGCGCAGATGACCTTCAAAACCAATACTTACAACTTCGGCGATATTCCCCGCAAGGGCGGCAACGTGGAGTGCGAGTTCGAGTTCGTCAATGACGGCGACGCGCCGCTTGTGATTACGCGCGTCATAACCTCGTGCACCTGCACCAAAGCCGTTTATTCGAAGAAGCCGATCGCCCCCGGGCAAACCTCGACGATGAAGATCATTTACGAGCCTCACAAGAAGGAGCCGGGTGTATTCCACAAGGTGATACAGATATTCACCAACGCACCCGAGAGCCGCAAGATAGTTACCGTAAACGGAAATTCGATAGACACGAAAAAGTGATGGACATACTGATTAAAGATATTACGGTGCTGCCTATGACGGCTGCCGAGAGTGATCGTACACGTTATTTCGAGGCTTCGGTGGGCATCCGCGGCGACCGTATCGCGCTGGTCAGCAGCGATGCCGGCGCCGTTGCGCGGTTTGCCGCCGAGTGCGGCGACGGACTGCGCGTTATCGACGGCCGCGGCAAACTGTTGATGCCCGGCCTGATCAATACCCATTGCCACGTGGCTATGACGCTTATGCGCGGTTATGCCGACGATATTCCGCTGATGGAGTGGCTGAATGAGCGGATATGGCCTTACGAGGCGCTGGTCGATCGCGACGACGTGGAACTTGGCGCTTCGCTGGGTATCGTCGAGATGCTGCGCGGCGGCGTCACGTCGTTTGTCGATATGTACTGGTACGAGGAGGCTGTGGCCGATGCCGCCGAGCGTTTGGGCATACGTGCTGTGCTGGCTCCCTGCTTCGTGGACCAGCGTATGGAGGCGTTCGAGAAGGATCTGCCCGCGACGGTGGCGAAGGCTGCCGCTTGCGACCGGCTGTCGGTTATGATAGCGCCCCACGCGCCTTACAGCTGCTCGCCTGAGAATATGCGGCGGGCTGCCGAGCTGAGCCGCGAGTACGGGCTGCCGGTGACGATACATCTGGCCGAGACGCTCGACGAGCAGCGCCAGATCGGGGAGCGTTTCGGCTGCTCGCCGGTCGAGTTGATCGACTCCTACGGATTGCTCGGCAGGGGAGGCATCGCGGCGCACTGCGTGCACCTGAGCGACAGCGACCGCCGCATATTGCGGGAACGAGGTGTCGCAGTGGCTCACAACCCGCAGAGCAATATGAAGATTTCGAGCGGCATAGCCCCCGTGGCGCAAATGATCGAAGAGGGTATCAATGTGACTGTGGCTACGGACGGACCCTGCTCGAACAATGATCTGGATATGTGGGAGGAGATGCGCAGCGCATCGCTGCTGCAGAAGGTGGCCGCGGGCGATCCGTGCGTCATTCCGGCATACCGCCTTTTGCAAATGGCTACGGTGGATGCGGCGCGTGCTATCGGACTCGGCGATTCGCTCGGCCAGATACGTGAAGGTATGCTTGCCGATGCGATCATTATCGATATGGAGAAACCGCACCTCTATCCGCGATTCGACGTCGTGGCCAATCTGGTCTATGCAGCCAAGTCGTCGGATGTGGAAACGGTCATCGTGGCCGGCCGTATCCTTGTCGAAGGCGGCCGCGTGACAGGAGTGGACGAAATGGACCTGTGCCGGCGTGTCGAGCGCCGCGCGAAGCAGATCGCCGCGGAGGTTCGGGGCAATTGACCTTCGCGGAGCAGCCGGCCGCTGGCAGGCCGGTTATTACTATGCCTTTTCTTTGAGTATCTTGAGCAGTCGCGGCATTCCCGTGGCTGCTTTTTCACGTATGTGCGTCAGCGGGTTGCGTATCGACGAGGTGTCGGGGCACCCGGGATCGACCAAGTATATGGGCACCTGACGGTCGACGTAATGCACTAACGACGCGGCCGGATATACGGCCAGCGACGTGCCTACGACCACCAATATTTCGGCCTTGGAGACTATCTTGGCCGCACGGTCGAACATCGGCACCGCCTCGCCGAAGAAGACGATATGCGGCCGCAGCAGCGAACCGTCCTCGGCCCGTGCATCCAACGGCTGCTCCCAGCCGTCGATAGGGTAGATCAGGTCGGGGTTGGAGGTACTGCGCAGTTTGGTCAGTTCGCCGTGCAGATGCGTTATGCGGGTCGATCCGGCGCGCTCGTGCAGGTTGTCGACATTCTGCGTCACCACCTGCACGTCGAAGCAGCTCTCCAACTCGGCTATGGCGTAGTGTGCCGGATTGGGTTGCTTGGACAGCGTCTCGCGGCGGCGCATATTGTAGAACTCGATAACCGTCCGACGGTCGCGTGCGAGGGCCTCGGGCGTGCATACATCCTCGATGCGGTAGTTGGCCCACAGCCCGTCGGAATCGCGGAATGTGGCGATGCCGCTGTCGGCACTCACTCCCGCTCCTGTAAATACGACTAATTTTTTCATGGTATCGTTACTGTTCGTTTGCCGGTCATCTCCGTTTTATCCCTATCGCTATGGGAATGGATATGGCCAGTATGGATATGATCTTTACCGCTATGCCGGTAATGCCTATATAAAGCGGTTTGCCGTCTATCGCCACCCGTTTTATGTCGGGATAGCATATCGCTGCAATAACGAGCAGCATAGCCAGCAGCCCCGTCAGCTTGTCGCGCAAGGTGAGCCGGACTTCCTCGCTGTCCTCGGTCTCCTGCGCCTCGTCCGCAGCAGTCGATGCCCATATTCCCATAATCCAGCCGAAAGAGGCGAACGAAGCCGCCATAACGGCTAACCTCATAGCCGCTTCGCGGTCGCACAGCAGCATCGGCATATATATGATCGCGAAGGCTGCGGCGGCCGCTATGGGCAGCCCGATCCATAAATCGCTGCCGGCGAATGCACGCCGGCGGTCGGCGTTGCGCATACCCGAGAACCAGTCGGCAAAGGTGTCAATCAGACTTTTCATCGGTTTTATCACTGTTTCGTTTCGACGGACGACGCTTGCGGCCGCTGCGGCGCAGAGCCTCGGCGATGATCCACTGCAGCTGGCCGTTGGTGCTGCGAAATTCATCGGCTGCCCACTTCTCGATTGCCTCCATCGATTCGGCGTCGATTCTCAGCACGAAGCTGCGCGTGGTCGAATCCTTTGTGGGCATAGTGTCAATGATTCAGCGTTCCTGCATTGACCACGGGCTGCGCTGACTCGTCGGCGCAGAGCACCACGAGCAGATTGCTTACCATTGCGGCCTTGCGCTCCTCGTCCAGATCGACGACTTCCTCCTCCGACAGGCGGTCGAGAGCCATCTTCACCATCGATACGGCACCCTCGACGATCTTCTCGCGGGCGGCGATTATGGCGTCGGCCTGCTGACGCCGCAGCATCACGGCTGCGATTTCGGGCGCGTAGGCCAGATAGTTCAGGCGTGCTTCGACCACCTCGATGCCGGCCATAGAGAGCCGTTCGGAGAGCTGTTCGGCCAGCTGCTCGTTGATCTCGCTTCCGCCCGAACGCAGGGTTATGCCGGTCGCCGCGTCGGTATTCTCGTCGTATGCGTACTGTCCGGCCACCTGACGCAGTGCGGCGTCGCTCTGTACGGCCACGAAGTTCTCGAGCACATTCATACGCGCCGATGATGATACGGCAGTCTGTCCTGCCGGAGCGTCTATCTCGAATACAGCCTTGTACACCCCTTCACGGTTGATGCGCCAAACCAGCACCAAGCCGATCATTATGGGGTTGCCCGCCTTGTCGTTCACCTTTATGGGGTCGACGTTGAGGTTGCGGGCGCGCATCGAGATGCGTTTGTCGGACATAAGCGGATTGACCCACCAGTAGCCGGTGTCGTAGAACGTTCCGCGGTAGTTGCCGAAGAAGAGCAGAACGCGCGCCTCGTTAGGCTCGAGCAGTATGAAGCCGCCCAGACATATCAGCGAGCAGATGAACAGCAGTACGCCGGCGACGCAGAGCGGCCAGCCGTTGTTTACGCCGAAGACGAAGATCGTGATCGATGCGGCGATGCCGATCAGATTGAGCAGAAGGGCGACGAAGCCGTTGGCTTTCCAGCCCGAATAAGTGTAATTGCCGTTGTCCATAATATTGGGTTTTTAGTGATATCATTTTGATATCGCAAAGATATGAAAATAAAATTAGGTTTTCCAAATTTTCCGCACATTTTTTTCTTGCGGGCGGCTTTGCGGCAGGCCGATGCGGGCGACGGGTGCGGCGGAGAGGCGCATTATTGCGGCCACGATTTCGCTCCGAGCGGTTGCCGGTATGTAAAAAAAACGTATATTTGCGTGATATAATGTGCAGAATAGCGAGAATACAATCTCAAAACTTAGATAATTTATGCAACAGGATCAACAAAAGCAACTCACTTCGCTGCCCGAAAATGCCTACCGAGAGCTGGCCGAGGGCGAGAAGTACGAACCGATGATGCCCGCCGGCTCGAATCCGGTGGAGGTGACCCCTTATTCGGTATCGATGGGCATTCTGATGGCCGTACTCTTTTCGGCCGCGGCAGCCTATCTGGGCCTGAAGATAGGTCAGGTATTCGAGGCGGCCATACCGATCGCCATTATCGCCGTCGGCGTGAGCAATATGCTCGGCAAGCGCAACACACTCGGGCAGAATGTCATCATACAGTCGATCGGCGCCTCGTCGGGCGTGATCGTCGCCGGTGCCATATTCACCCTGCCCGCACTCTACATTCTCGGACTCGAGGCGCAGTTCTATCAGGTGTTCCTGTCATCGCTGCTCGGCGGCGTGCTCGGCATCGTGCTGTTGATCCCGTTTCGCAAATACTTCGTCAAGGATATGCACGGCAAGTATCCTTTCCCCGAGGCTACGGCCACTACCGAGGTGCTCGTCTCGGGCGAGAGGGGCGGCAATCAGGCCAAGCTGCTGGCCGTTAGCGGCCTTATTGGCGGTCTGTATGACTTCGCCATCAGCTCGCTCGGATTGTGGCACGAGGTGATCTCGACCCGCATCTGCGAGTGGGGCGCCGATATCGCCGACCGTTTCAAGGTCGTGTTCAGCGTCAATACCGGCGCTGCAGTGCTCGGCTTGGGATATATCATCGGATTGAAGTATGCGGCGTTCATCTGCGCCGGATCGTTCCTCGTGTGGTTCCTTATAGTTCCGGTTATCGGAATGGCCGGCGGCGATGTGACCGCGGCTATGACGGCCGAGTCGATCTTCTCGACATACGCCAAGCCTATCGGCATCGGCGGCATCGCTATGGCCGGTATTATCGGCATCGTGCGTCAGGCGGGTATAATCCGCTCGGCAGTCGGTCTGGCAGCCAATGAGTTAGGCAGCAAGGGCCGCGGTTCGGCAGTAACGGCCGAGCGTACGCAGCGCGATATTAAGATGAAATTGATCCTTACGGTGTTGATCGCCGCACTGCTGACCACCTTCATATTCTTTCAGTTCGGCGTGCTGAACAACTGGCTATATTCGACCGTAGCCATATTGATCGTCTTCATCATAGCATTCCTGTTCACCACGGTGGCTGCCAACGCTATCGCTATCGTCGGCTCGAATCCGGTGTCGGGTATGACCTTGATGACATTGATCCTCAGCTCGCTGATTTTGGTAAGCATCGGACTTAACGGCACGGCCGGTATGACTGCTGCGATGATTATCGGCGGTGTGGTCTGCACGGCGCTGTCTATGGCCGGCGGCTTCATAACCGACCTGAAGATAGGCTACTGGCTCGGTACCACGCCTGCCAAGCAGGAGGGCTGGAAGTTCCTCGGTACAGCCATTTCGGCCGCTACCGTGGCGGGCGTGATGATCGTGCTGAACAAGACCTACGGCTTCGGACCCGACAGCCCGCTGGTGGCTCCGCAGGCAAACGCTATGGCAGAGGTTATCCGTCCCCTTATGTCGGGTGGCGAAACCCCGTGGATCCTCTATTTCGCCGGTGCCGCTCTGGCGCTGACCCTGACGATGATCGGCGTGCCCGCGCTGGCATTCGCACTGGGTATGTTCATCCCCCTGCAACTCAATACTCCGCTGCTTGTGGGCGGTTTGATCGCTTGGTGGGTGTCGACCCGCTCGAAGGATGCCGCTCTCAACAAGGCGCGTTCCGACCGCGGTACGCTCATTGCGTCGGGCTTTATCGCAGGCGGTGCGCTGATGGGTGTCGTCAGTGCTTTGCTGCGCTTCTTGGAGGTCTATTTGTTCTCCGCACAGTGGAATGTCACCAAGAGCGCCGAGTGGCTGACCTTGGTGATGTATATTGCTATCATAGCTTATATGATCTGGGATGCGCGCAGAGCGAAAAAGGAAGAATAAAAACTTGTAAAAGATAAAATTATGGAACTCAAAGAGAGATTTTTGAAATATGTCTCCTTCGATACTCAGAGCAGCGAGGAGAGCGAGACCTTTCCTTCGACCGACAAGCAGTTGGTGCTGCTGAGCCATTTGGCCGACGAGATGCGCAGTATGGGTATGACCGAGGTGACGATGGACCAGCACGGATATGTTATGGGCACCGTGCCCGCAACGGCCGGTCGTGAGAATGCGCCGGTGATAGGCTTCATCTCGCACGTCGACACCTCGCCGGATATGAGCGGCAAGGATGTCCGTCCGCAGATCATTGAGTGCTACCAAGGCGGCGACATACGTCTGAACGACAAGCTGACGATGCGGGTGTCGGACTTTCCCGAGCTGGAGTTTTTCAAGGGTCACACCTTGATCCACACCGACGGCACGACGCTTCTCGGTGCCGACGACAAGGCCGGCGTGGCTGAGATAATGACCGCGGCAGAGTATCTGCTGACGCACCCCGAGGTAGAGCACGGCACGATCCGCATCGGCTTCACGCCGGACGAGGAGGTGGGCCGCGGTGTCGACTACTTCGATGTCGAGGCTTTCGGCGCGCAGTTCGCCTATACCGTCGACGGCGGAATGGAGGGCGAGTTGGAGTACGAGAACTTCAATGCGGCAGGCGCCAAGATCCGCATTCAGGGCAAGAACATACACCCGGGATATGCCAAGGACAAGATGATAAACGCCCTGCAGGTGGCCTGCGAGATCAATGCGCTGCTGCCCGCCGTGCAGCGGCCCGAGCACACCGAAGGCTACGAAGGATTCTATCATCTTATCGGCCTGAACGGTACGGTCGAGGCTGCCGAGATAAGCTATATAATCCGCGACCACGACCGTGCGAAGTTCGAGAGCAAGAAAGAGTATTTGCAGAGCATCGTCGAGCTGCTGACGCGCAAGTACGGCGCCGAGGTTATCGATTTGCAGCTGAAGGACCAGTACTACAATATGCGCGAAATGGTCGAGCCGCATCCCGAGGTGATCGACAAGGCGCTGGCGGCGATGCGTCAGTCCGGTGTCGAACCGCTCGTGCGTCCTATTCGCGGCGGTACGGACGGCTCGCGCCTGTCGTATATGGGGCTGCCGTGTCCGAACCTCTTTACCGGCGGTATGAATTTCCACGGCAAGTTCGAGTACTGCTCGCTCACCACTATGAAGCGTGCGATGCAGGTCATTCTGAACCTGTGCCGCCTGTGGGCCGAGTAGTGCGGCGGCACGGCGGCAGCTTCGGATACAAGCTAATTAGCGAATGAAGATATGAATAATTACGGATATGTGAAGGTGGCCGTGGCGATTCCGTCGGTGCGGGTCGCCGATTGCACGGCCAATGTAGAGCGCATCGGCGCTATGATGCGTCGGGCGGCCGAGGGCGGTGCTGCGGTGGTGCTTTTCCCCGAGTTGTCCGTCACGGGCTATACCTGTGCCGATCTGTTCGGCCAGCCGACGCTCGTCGAGGCTGCCGAGCAGGCGCTCGGGCAACTTGTCGCACTGAGTGCCGAGCTGCCCGTCGCAGCTGTTGTGGGTGTGCCCGTTGCGGCGGACAATGCGCTGTACAACTGTGCGGCGGTAATTTCCCGCGGACGCATTGTCGGCGTGGTGCCGAAAACCTACCTGCCCAATTACGGCGAGTTCTACGAAGCCCGCTGGTTCGCCTCGGCGGGCCGTGCGCGGCGTCGGGAGGTGCGGCTGTGCGGCTGCGAGGTGCCCTTCGGGGGCGATCTGCTGTTCACTGCCGGCGGGGTTCGCATCGGCATCGAGCTGTGCGAGGACCTTTGGGTTCCCGTGCCGCCGTCGTCGCTGCTTGCCGCAGGCGGTGCGGAGATGATACTCAACCTGTCAGCCAGCGACGAGATGGTCGGCAAACACGACTACCTCAGAACCTTGGTGGCGCAGCAGTCGGCGCGTACGATGAGTGCATACGTCTACTGCTCGGCCGGTTTCGGCGAATCTTCGACCGATTTGGTCTTCGCCGGCAACGGCATCGTCGCCGAAAACGGTACAGTGCTGGCTGAGGCGGAGCGCTTCTCGCTCGACGAGCAGTTGATCTTCTGCGATGTAGATATCGACAGGCTGCGTACGGAACGCCGCCGGCGCAATACGTTCCGCGTCGAGGGGTTCGAGGCGCCTGCGCTGCGCGAGGTGGCACTGGAGCTTTCAAAGGGCGATGTGCACGCCCGTTTCGACCGCCGCATCGATCCGTCGCCGTTCGTGCCGGCCGCTGACGGGCACCGCGACGAGCGCTGCCGCGAGATATTCTCCATACAGACCGGCGGACTGGCGCAGCGTCTGCACCATACGCATTCCAAGAGGGCTGTGGTCGGCATCTCGGGCGGACTGGATTCGACGCTGGCGCTTTTGGTCACCGTCGAGACCTTCGACAGGCTGAAGCTCGACAGAAAGGGTATAATCGGTGTGACGATGCCCGGCTTCGGCACTACGGGGCGCACCTATAACAATGCGCTGCGGATGATGCGCTCGCTGGGCGTTACGGTGCGCGAGATACCTATCGGCGCGGCCTGCCGGCAGCACTTCGCCGACATCGGTCTCGATGCCAAGGATCGCAGCGTGACATACGAAAACTCGCAGGCGCGCGAACGTACGCAGATACTTATGGACATAGCCAACAAGGAGAATGGACTGGTCATCGGCACGGGCGATCTGAGCGAGCTGGCCTTGGGGTGGGCGACCTACAACGGCGACCACATGTCGATGTACGGCGTGAACTGCGGAGTGCCCAAGACGTTAGTGCGTTATTTGGTAGGCTGGTACGCCTCGCGCTGCGACGGCGACACGGCCGCCACGCTGCGCGACGTGATGGATACGCCGATCAGCCCCGAGCTGCTGCCGGCCGACGAGAACGGTGCCATAGCGCAGAAAACCGAAGATTTGGTAGGTCCGTACGAGCTGCACGATTTCTTCCTCTATAATTTCGTGCGTCAGGGCTTTGCGCCCGACAAGATCGAGTTCCTCGCCGGCCGCGCTTTCGCCGGAGTTTACGATGCGGAGACGATACGGCACTGGTTGAGGACATTCGTAAGGCGGTTTTTCAACCAGCAGTTCAAGCGTTCGGCTCTGCCCGACGGACCCAAGGTCGGCTCGGTGAGCCTTTCGCCCCGCGGCGACTGGCGTATGCCGAGCGACGGATGCGGCGACGAGTGGCTGAAAATGATAAAATAGTCGGGGAAGCGTTCGATGCCCCGATCTCTATCGCGTGCGGCCTATGTTCGGCTGCACGCTTTTTTTGCGCTTGCGCTGCACTGACCAGCCGAAGCGGCCGATCATCTCGCCGAGGGCGTAGTAGTGGCCGTGCATATAGGTTATCGGGCGTGAGCGCTCGAGTGCGAAGCGGCCGGTTTCGGGGTCGATATACTCCTCGTCGGCCTGTACGTTGACCACCTCGGCCAGAAACATATCGTGCGAGCCGAGCGGTATGATCCGCTTGACCTTGCATTCGATCGAGACGGGAGCTTCGGCGACTATGGGTGCCGATACCTGTGCCGCCGGAGCCGGAGTGAAGCCCGTTACGGCGAACTTGTCGTAGTCGCGGCCCGAGCGCACTCCGCACCAGTCCACCGCCTCGGCCATAGCCTCGGTGGTGAGGTTGATCACGAACTCGCCCGTGCGCTCGATGATGTCGTACGAGTGGCGTTCGCGGCGCAGAGATATGTAGCACATCGGCGGATCGGTGCATACGGTGCCGGTCCATGCTACGGTTATAAGGTTGTACTCTTCGGGCGTGCTGCCGCAACTGACCAATACCGCCGGCAGCGGGTAGACCATCGTGCCGGCTTTCCAATTCTGTTTCATAGGAGGTGCGCTGTGTATGTCTGCAATTGTCGCAAAAGTACGCTTTTTGCCGCGCAACCGCAAATTTCTCGCCGCAGACAGATGAATGCGGCGTTATTTCCATTACCTTTGAGGAAAAATAGCATCGTTATGGAGTGTTCGCCGGATCATATCGAAACATTGGCCGAGAACGAGATATTCGTCTTCGGCAGCAACCTGTCGGGTCTGCACGGCGGCGGTGCGGCTGCTGCGGCTTTTCGCTCTTTCGGAGCGGAGTGGGGCGCAGGCGTCGGCCGCACGGGGCGGTGCTATGCCATTCCCACGATGCAGGGCGGCGTGGATACTATACGCCCATATGTCGCCGAGTTTGCCGAATATGCCCGCCGGCACCCCGAGCTGACGTTTCTCGTAACCGAAATAGGCTGCGGCATAGCAGGTTTTACGCCCGAGCAGATCGCGCCGCTGTTCGACGTGTGCCGCGATATGCCCAACGTGAGACTGCCGCGCCGTTTCCGCCGCATCCTCGATGACAGCCCGTCCGACACGTCTCAGGCATCGCTGCGCGATGTCGTGGCGGTCTCGGTCGCAGCGGCCGTTCTGTCGGTGCCGCCGGCATTGGCTGCCCTGTCCGACGACTTCTTTACCAGCGAACCGCTCTGCCCGATATACCGCGTCGCAGGAATCCCCTGTCCGGCGTGCGGCACGACTCGCTCCATAGCGGCCCTGTGGCAGGGCGATATTGTTACCGGCCTGCTTTACAGCCCGTTGGGCGTTATGACGGCTGCGATCGCCGCGGCCGTTCTTGTGGTCTTTGCGGTGAAGTGGATTTCGGGGCGGGACTATACCAGTAGCATATTGCTCAATCGCCGTCTGTGGATCGTCTATGCGGTCGTGGCCGCTGCAGCGTATGCGGTGCGGTTGGCTTTTCCGGCTGTAATGCCGCTGTGACGGATATATTTTCGTCGGACAGGCGGCTTTTACGAACTTTTGATTATCTTTGCCGGCAAGAAAACCCCTCAAATTCACCCCATGGAAATAATCGACGACAAACAGATGAAATTTCCTCCCAAGAACTACTTGGTAGAGTCCATTCTGGTACTGATCTTCTGCTGCCTGCCGTTCGGCATCGTGGGCCTTATCAATGCCGCGAAGGTGGAGAGCGCGTTTTACTCCGGCGACGAGGACGAGGCGCTGCGCCTTTCGTACGAGGCCGGCAAGTGGGTCAAGATCGGCTTCTTCACCGGCCTGACATTTATCCTGCTTTACTTAATCGCCGCATTCGTGCTCGGCCTGTCGGGCCTTTATGCCTTTTAGCAGTTGCGATAGCCATAAATGAAACGCACCGCTTCTTAGAAGCGGTGCGTTTCATTGCATTGCGGCGTCAGCGGCCCATTACCCCTTCGTAAACGGCGCGCCGCAGCGAGCCTTGCTCGTCGTCGCCGTGGTAGTCCCAGTACATAGCTCCTTTCATTCCCTGCTCGAGCAGCCAGCGGCATTTGATCCCTATCGAGCGGGGGTCGTCATAGCAGCATATTATTTCTCCGTTTTCATCCGCGAGATATGGCACGCAGGCATCTTCGTCCCAGCGCGCCGAGGCATACTCGGGCAGCTGTAGGATGCGGCTGTAGTCGATGAAGTCCGGAATGCCGTTGCGGCCGTGGCCGTAGAAGGGTATGCCGAGCACCAACCTGTCGATCGGGAACCCTGCCTCGACGTGGCGCTGCACCGATACGGTGCAGTACATTTCGCCGCTCCGGTCCGAACGGTCGAATGCCGAGTGGTGCAGCGGCGGGCGCCCCATATCGTAGGTCATTATGTTGACGAAATCCACATAGCCGGCGATCTGCGCGAAGTCGATATATTCGCCCCAAGCCGACGAGGCCAGCGTCAGCAGCCGCTCCCCGCCCAACGCTTCGCGCAGGTCGCGCATCAGCAGGGTGAAGTTGTGCGTATCTGCGGGCGAGGAGGATATGCCGGCGGCATCGCTCGACGGATATTCCCAGTCGATGTCGATGCCGTCCAGTCCGAACTCGTCGACCGTGCGGGCGCAGTCGGCCGCGAACGAGCAGCGCAGCGAGTCCTCGGCTGCCATTTCGCTGAAACGTCCGCTGCCCCAGCCGCCGACAGACAGCAGCACCTTAAGTTCAGGTTTGCGTGCCTTGAGGGCCGCTATGGCGCGCAGCCGCTCGGGATTGTCCACGCGCACCCCGTCGAACGAGTCGGTGACGTGCCCGAAAGCGTAGTTGATATGGGTTACGAAAGCGGGGTCGGGCATCTCGTCGCTCCATGAGGTTACGTAGGCCAGTACGATGCGGCCGCCGGCGGAATCTGTCTCGGCGCAGCCGGCGAATGACAGGACGGCAACCGACAAAAAGGATAACAACAGTTTTTTCATAGCCGGACTATTTGAAAGGGTTGCCTTTGGGCGACTGCTCGATCACCCAGCGTAGCGAGTTGAAGACGAGGTTGTTCTGCGCGGGATCGTTGAAGATGCGGCTGCCGTGTCCCATATTGAGGTAGACCATACGGTATTTGGTGTTGGTCCATACCACCGGCAGGTCACCGTCGGGCACGATATCCTTCAGCCCGAGCGGATAGTTTTCGTCTGAGAGCGTCACGAGCACCTTGATGTCGGGATTCAGCCGCGGCGAGGGTTTCCACTGGTACCATTCGTTTATGGGGGACATAAACGTGGCGGGCATAGCCTTGTTTACGGGGTGCGAGGGATCGTCCACCACGAGCTTGGCGGGCATCGGCGGCCAGTTGTTGCGGTAGAATACCCCTCCGCCGAGGAAGTCGACAAACCAAGGCCAGTCGGTCGAGCTGTCGTTATACGCCGCTACGTGGAAGCCGAGCCAGCCTCCGCCGTTTTCCATGTAGCGCTGGAATGCCGCACGCTGCTCGGGCGTATGCGCCGGATTGTCGTTCACCGATATCAGAACGTCGTACGAGCGCAGGTTGGCGTCGTTTACGGCGGATATGTCCGAGGTTACGTCGAGCACGAAGCCGTCGCCGACGGTCATATCGCGGAAGAAGCGGATCGCATCCTCGGCGAACTCGACGTGCGCAGGCTCGACCTCGGTGTTATGCACCAAAAGGGCACGGAAACGCGGGAACCAGTTGGCCGGTCCCGAAGCCCACAGAATGGCGTTGGAGAACATCCGAATGAAGTTCTCGTTCCCGAACAGCTCGGCGTCGTGCCCCATGAGGAAGTAGACGTTGCGCGCCTTGACCCGCTCGTTGGTCCAGATAGCGGGATGGTCGCCCATCTTGATCTCCGAAGCGGGCGAGTAGCTCTGCTCGTCCACATTGGCCAGCACCTTCACATTGCCTCGGGGCGAACGGTCGAACGTGTACCACTCGTCTTTGGTGACGGTGAAGCTGCCGTCGACGCCCTTCATTACGGGGTGGTTGGGCTGCTCGA
>CAYYUW010000094.1:0-3921 GCA_964474985.1 uncultured Alistipes sp.
TTCGGGCGACGACGCGCTGATATTCGAGGTGATTTGCAACAACATCTTCGCTCCGTGGAACACGCTCGAAGAATATATCAGCAACCACAACTGTCTCGAATATGCAATCTATACCTCGAACGAGACGGTCGACCGTGCCGAGATGGTGACGGACAGTTATCTCTACTCGACACTCTACAAGCGAATATACAACATGAACGTCGTCATCTCCAAAATGCCGGACGCCTCGGACGGCACGGCAGAGAAGAAGGCTCAACTGATTGCCGAAGCGCGGGTGCTGCGTGCGTGGTATCACTTCCTGTTGGTGAATATGTACGCCAAGCAGTATGATGAGGCGACAGCCGGCGCACTGGGCGGGATAGCATACGTCGACAACACCGACGTGAGCGAACAGAAGACCAAACTCCCGCTGGCGAAGGTCTACGAAAGGATACTGGCCGATTGCAGCGACAAAGTGCTGGCCGACCTCATCCAGTCGAATGTCGACGACCCGTGCCGCTTCGGTGTCGATTTCGGTTACGGCGTGCGGGCCAAGGTGCTGTTCCAGATGAAACGCTATGACGAGGCACTGAAATATGCCAATCTGGCACTGGCTGTCAACGGCCAGATCGAAGACCGCTCGGGCATAGCAAGCACCATGCAGTGGGATCTCGACTACACGTCGCACAACAATTACCATCTCATCTGTTCCGACCGGTCGAATCTGGGCGACTACTATGGTCTCTGCATATCGCCCGAGGTGGCCAAACTGCTCGACCCGTCCGACTACCGTAAGATATACGAACAGTGGGATGTGCCCTACCCCCAAGACTTGCCCGAGGGCTCGCTGCAATACGGCGGCGTAGGTACCGTTCGCTATAACGTGTGGGGTATCCGCTCGGAGACAATGTACTATCTGGCAGCAGAGTGCATGATTCGCAGCGGCAATGTCGACGGCGGTCTGGCGCAGATAGACAAGGTGCGCGAACTGCGTATCGACCCGATGGGCTACCAACCCTTCGCCGGCAGCGGAGCATCGAAAGAGGAGGCTATGAAGTTGTTGCAAGGGTCGAAGCGCGTGGAGTTCCTCAACACGTTCGAGAACTTCTGCGACCGCAAGCGTTGGAACTCCGAAGCCGACTATGCCGAGACCATCGTGCGCGATTTGGGCGAGCACGGCACGTTCGAACTGAAACCTGATTCGCCGCTGTGGGTATTCCCCTTCCCGGCCAACGCAGTAATCCACAATAGTTCGCTGACGCAGAATTACTAACAAATAGCAGACATTTTTAGAGTCAGCCGCCCCGGCCTCACAAGCCTCACAACTTAATTAAACAGTGAGGCCGGGGTGTTTTTTGAATAATTTGTTTCAGAAAGTATTGCAATGAAAACTATTCGATTGTTGATTTTTGCTGCCGTGCTGGCCGTTGTCGGGACGATTGTACCCGCCGCAGCGCAGCAGGTGAAGTGGTCGGCCGAGGCCGAGCAGCAGGCTGATGGCGCATACCGCGTGGTAGTGACGGCCGACATCGAGCGCGGCTGGCACATGTACGACCTCGGGCCGTATGAGTCAGGGCCGAATCCGACGGTCATAACCGTCACGGCCGAGGATGCCGACATCGAGGGCACGGTTGAAGCCCTGACCGCCGCGCACCGCTATTTCGACGAGCTTTACGGCTGCGAAATCGGCACGTACGAAGGTCGGGCGCAGTTTGCGCAGACAGTACGTTTGGCCGAAGGCAGCGACGGCGCAACGGTCACAGTCAGTGCCGAGTGGATGGTCTGCAACGACGAGAGCTGTATGCCGCCCGACGACACGACGCTGACCGTAACAATCGGAACAGCCGCACCTGCCGCAGAGGTTTCGCCTGCCGCTGCGCCGGTAAAGGACGCGGCTGGCAGCGGGTCGATGTGGGCGCTGATTATCGAGGCCATACTGTGGGGATTTGCAGCTCTGCTGACGCCCTGCGTATTCCCGATGGTGCCGATGACCGTTTCGTACTTCCTCAAAGGCGAGGGAGGCCCGGCTCGCGGACGTCTGCGCGCTGCATTGTACGGAACATTTATTATTCTATTGTACACCGTGCCCATTGCGGCCATTATACTTATTACGCGTGTAGTGGGCGGCGACGCCGTGACGGCCGACATATTCAACTGGCTGGCAACGCACTGGCTGCCGAACATCATCTTCTTCGTGGTCTTTATGGTATTCGCCGCTTCGTTCTTCGGAGCGTTCGAGATTACCATGCCGTCGTGGTTGGTGAACAAGAGCGACTCGAAGGCCGACACCAAAGGCTTGGGCGGTATCTTCTTCCTCGCGCTGACGCTGGTGTTGGTGTCGTTCTCCTGCACCGGCCCGATTGTAGGCTCGGTATTGATTAAATCCACCTCGGGCGAGTTCTGGACGCCGATTATAACGATACTGGCATTCTCGGCGGCATTTGCACTGCCCTTTACGATATTCGCGCTCTTCCCTTCGATGCTGAAGTCGCTGCCCAAAAGCGGCGGGTGGTTGAACTCGGTGAAGGTCGTTATCGGATTCCTGGAAGTCGCGCTGGGTCTGAAATTTTTGTCCGTTGCAGACCAGACTTATCATTGGGGACTGCTCGACCGGGAGGTATATCTGGCCATCTGGATTGTGGTATTCTCGCTGATGGGATTGTACCTGCTGGGCAAAATCAAGTTCGCACACGACAGCGATGTTCCCTATCTGGGTGTGGGCCGACTGACCTTGGTTATCGTCGTATTCTCGTTTGTGGTATATATGATTCCCGGAATGTGGGGTGCGCCTTTGAAGGCTCTGTCAGGCTACCTGCCCCCGATGCACACGCAGGACTTTGTGGCGGGAGGCAACGCAGCGGCGGTCGCTGCACCTGTTGCCGTGCCGCACAACGGCACTGCGATTGCACCCGGACACGGCCGTTACAGCGACTTCCTGCACCTGCCGCACGGACTGGAGGGGTTCTTTGACCTGTCCGAGGCGCAGGCGTATGCAAAGGAGGTAGGCAAACCGGTATTTGTCGACTTCACGGGGCACGGCTGCGTGAACTGCCGCGAGATGGAGGCGCGCGTATGGTCCGACCCCGAGGTGCTGCAACTGTTGCGCGACGAGTTCGTCATCTGCGCACTCTATGTCGACGACAAGACCCAGCTGCCCGAAAACGAATGGGTTACGACCGACACGGGCAAAGTGCTGAAAAGCCTCGGCAAAATCAATTCGCACTATGCGCTGACGACCTACGGCGTGAATGCACAGCCCTATTATGTTTTGCTCGGTTCATCGGACGGCCGCATCCTTGTGGATCCGATCGGCCGCAACCTCGACCCCAAAGCCTTCGCCGAGTTCCTGCGCGCAGGCGTGGCAAATAACAAAAAGTAACGGCTATGTTATCGAACAGTGAACGTGCGGAAATCATCGCCCTGATGAAGCGCGAGATTGTGCCGGCAATAGGCTGTACCGAACCTGCCGCAGTAGCGCTGTGCGTCGCCCGGGCAACGGAGACATTAGGTTCGCTGCCTGAAAAGATAACGGTGCGCCTAAGCCCCAATATGCTCAAAAATGCCATGGGTGTCGGTATTCCTGCAACCGGAATGACAGGACTTCCGATAGCGGTGGCGCTGGGTGCAACCATCGGCCGTTCGGAATATGGACTCGAAGTGCTGCGCGACACAACACCCCAAGCCGTCGAGCGCGGCAAAGCCTACATTGCCGAAAACAGAATCGACATAGGGCTGAAAGAGAATACGGTCGAGAAACTTTATATCGAGGTCGAAGTGTCGTGCGGTGTCGACACAGTCACTGCCGTTATCGCAGGAGAGCATACGCGATTCGTGCATATCTCCCGAAATGACATTGTTTTGTCGCAGGTGTCTCCGGCAGAGGGCGCACCGGCGGATGAGCATTCCGGCACGGTAGAGTTGTCGCTGCGTCGCGTTTGGGAT
>CAYYUW010000095.1:0-18124 GCA_964474985.1 uncultured Alistipes sp.
AAATCCTACAAAAGACTGTACAGACGCACCGGCGGCCGCTTCGACAGCGAGTTGGTGCTGTTTGCCGTGGACGCTTCATCCCGCGGCAGCGGTGTGGGCGGCAGCCTCATGCACGAGTATGCGGAGGAGTGCCGGCGCAGGGGTGCGCGGATGTACCTGTTTACAGATACGATGTGCGACGTGTCGTATTACGACCACAACGGCTTCGAGTGGCTGGCCGAGGAGCAGTTGGAGGTCGGGCTGGCCGGCGGCAAGATCGACTATACTACCTATATATATTCCAAGCGGTTCTAATCTTCGTCGAAGTAGAGGTTGTCCATAAGCGAGTCGAGATCGCGGCGCTCCTTTTTGGTGGGGCGTCCCGTGCCTCGGTCGCGGACGATGAATATGCTTTCGCGGGGGATGTTCAGCTTGTCAAGTTCGGATTGGGGTGTAATGTCGGCAGCGAACTGCGGTACGTTCTTGGCAGGCTGACGGCTTGATACCAAATCGACAACGCGGTATGAATATACCACCGGCATCTTCTTGACGGATACGATATCGCCGGCCTTGACTTCGCGCGAGGGCTTGGCGCAGCTGTCATTCACCAGCACGCGGTTGGTGCGGCACGCCTCGGCAGCATCGCTGCGGGTCTTGAAGATACGCACGGCCCACAGCCATTTGTCTAATCTGACTTCCATTATCTCAATTACTCTTTTTAATTGAAATGTTGTCTGTTAAAGCTATCCATTGGTCGAATGTAGCTTTATGATCGGAAATCAATGCCCCATATTCTATGTGGAACATATTTTCGTTGCAATTAACTATCGAATTTTCAAAAATTCCATTTAACGTAGTACCCTTTTCGCTTATTATCAAACATGGCAGTCCCATATTATAGGCCAATGCGGTTTCAATATGCAACCAAGGAGACGGGTAACATCTATTTGCAATTATGTCATCACCGCTGTTTTTGTGCAGTATACCTTCTGTTACATCCATATATGAAAAAGCCAGTACAATAAGCCCTGAGCATTTAGATAATTTGTTGTTGATTTCATTGAGTTGTCCGTCATGTTTATATTTGTCTCGATCAATATAGACCGGCGTCACATTGTAAGCGCGTATCAAATAATCTTTTATATCGTTGAAATATGATATCTGAGCTGGACTCATCAATCCAAGTTTGCTGATAAATATTCTACGATCGGGTACTTTATATATGTATTTCCCTGATGTGTGCTCAATATTTGAGAGATTAAATACGCCCTTATCGTTGAGATAATCGAGCAGTTTGTCCGATTTGTCGCACATCGGGCCTCTCAATCGTACTGTATCAAGATATTTGGCATTCATAAATGTTGCACCAACGAGATCGCAGTTGTCGAAAATAACGTTTTCCAAATCAGCTTGATTGAATACAGCATTTCTCAGGCAGCAATGGTGAAATGCCGTATTTTTGACCATACAATTTTGGAATATGGCCTCTTGAGCGTGAATATTATTGATTGAGCTGCAGGACAAATTGGCATTGTAGAAATCTGCGCATCTCATTGATATGCCTTTTCTCAAGTACCGATGATCCGATGTGATTTCATACATTATTCTTGCCTTCGGTTTGATTGAAGCATTCTTCATATTGACGTTTTGGAAGTCTTGTCCGTCTGCACTGTCGATATACGATATGCCGTCGGCCAATGTCTTTTGCAAATTCCCAGTCTGCAAAGTGCGCAACAGAGCGACGATCAGATTTATGGTATCTGGTCGATATCGCTTGTACTTGAGAAATCCTCTCAGAAGAATTGCTGCAGTGATTTGTGCAGTTTCATTTTCATCGAACAGATTTTTGGAACAGTTCGTGAAATTCTCAGCCCGTTTTGTCTGCTCCTGCGTGCGATATATACATAGATAGTAAAGTGAAACGATTATGCCGGAAACAAACGTTATAAATGGTATGGAATCCTTGAATGTGTCCAATGAAAGGCTCATCATATTATAAAATAGGTCGTTAATTGCTATTCGAAATTACTTTACCCAGATAACCTTGTCCGTGTTGTCCTTGGGCGAGTGGGGCCTCGTTTCGGAGGCGGGGTAGCCCAGCGCGATGAAGCAGAGTGGCCGCCACGTGGCGGGCAGCGGCAGGAACTCGCGCAGATACTCCTCGGCCGACTTGCCGTCGGGTTCGGCCTTCAGATGCGGGCGGCCGTTGACGTGCACCCAGCAGGAGCCGAGACCTGCATCGGCTGCGGCCAGCTGGAGTATGGTGGCCGAGATTGCGCAGTTGTCGACCCACAAATCGGTTGCAGACTCGTCGCCGGCGACCAGTATTGCCATTGGGGTGTCTTTCATGAACGATGATCCGTAGTCGCGCATACGGGATATGCGTTCGATCGTCTCGCGGTCGTCGATGACCATATATCTGGTGGAACGGGTGTTGCGTGATGAAGGTGCAGTGAAAGCCTCCTCGAGAAGCTGTTCTGCGAGGGCGCGCTCCACGGGGCGCTGTTCGAAAATGCGGACGCTGCGTCGTGTGCGCAGCAACTCTTTAAGCTCCATAGCGAATAAAATTTTGTCTTGTTGTGGCAAAAGTAATGAAAATCCGAACAAAAACCTTACCTTTACCGATCCGAAAAATATTATTCGAGTATGGAACAACTGGTAACCGCTGCACTGATCTACGATTTCGACGGTACGCTTGCGCCCGGGAATATGCAGGAGTACGATTTCATTCCGGCTATCGGCAAGAGCAACAAAGAGTTCTGGCACGATTCGAACGAACTGGCCCGCATTCAGGATGCCGATATGACTCTCACCTATATGGCGCGTATGATTCAGGAGGCGCGCACCAAGGGCCTTTCGCTCAAGCGCGAGGCCTTTCAGGAGTCGGGGCGCCGCATAACGCTCTACGAGGGCGTCGAACGGTGGTTTGCAAGAATCAATGCCTATGCGGCCGAGCGCGGAGTGCGTATGTTGCACTATATCAATTCGTCGGGTATCAAGGAGATCATCGAGGGCACTCCCATTGCGTGCGAATTTCGCAAGATATACGCCTGCTCGTTCCTCTACGACGTGGACGGCATAGCCTACTGGCCCGCTGTGGCGGTGAACTATACCAACAAGACGCAGTTCATATTCAAGATCAACAAGGGGGTGGAGTCGGTGTTCGACTCCAAGTTGGTCAACCGCTATATCGAGGAGGACAAGCGGCCCGTGCCGTTTAAGCGGATGATATATGTCGGCGACGGAACGACCGATATCCCCTGTATGCGGTTGGTGAAGAACTTCGGCGGCCACTCCATTGCGGTTTACAACCCGGGGCAGAAGGGGGCGCAGAAGGACCTTTCATCGCTTATTCACGACAATCGCGTGAACCACGTATGTCCGGCGGACTATTCCGACGGCTCGGATATAGATACCGTTGTCAAAACCATCATCGACAAGATAGCCGTGGATTACAAGCTCGAGAAGATGGAGGTGGTCAAATAACTGCAAACTATGATAAAACTGGTTTTCGCTACCAATAACGCCCATAAGCTGGCTGAAGTTCAGGCGGTTTTAGGCGAAGGATATGAACTCGCCACACCGCGCGGCTGCGGCATCTGCGAGGATATTCCCGAAACGCAGCCGACGCTCGAGGGCAATGCGCTGCAAAAGGCGCGCTATATATTCGAACGCACCCGCACCGAATGCTTTGCCGACGATACCGGTTTGGAGGTCGATGCGCTGGACGGTGCCCCCGGGGTGCATTCGGCGCGCTATGCCACTGACGGCCACGACTTCGCTGCCAATACGGCACTGCTGCTGCGCAATATGCAGGGTGTCGCGGATCGGCGCGCAAGGTTCCGCACCGCTATCGCGTTGATCGAGTCCGACGGCACCGAACGGCTGTTCGAGGGCCGCGTGGAGGGCACGATAACCGAGGCGCCTGCGGGTGAGGGCGGCTTCGGGTACGATCCCGTGTTCCGTCCCGACGGCTTCGACTGCACGTTCGCCGAGATGACTGCCGAGGAGAAGAACGCCATATCGCACCGCGGACGGGCTGTTGCGGCTTTGGTCGACTATCTGAAACACAGACAATAGAAGCCTCGATGCGCCTGCGGACGTAATAAACCCGCATCGCGATGCGTTCGACCGTATATGAAAAAGTTTCTTACCATACTTCTATCGCTGACGGCCTGTGCCGCTGCGGCTTCCTCGCCGCTGTATATAGTCAACGGCCGTGAGTGCGATGCCGAGCAGATGCGGCGCATCGATCCGTCGCATATCGTAAGTTCGGAGCAGCTGCCCGTCAGCGACGAGCTTATAGCCCGCTACGGCCAGCGTGCTGCCGACGGCGTTATCGTGGTGACGCTCAAGTACGATACGCCTCCCGTGTTCGATGCCGGCGGCAAGTCGTTCCGCGAGTGGGTCGAGGACAATGTCGAGTGGGAGGATGACGATCCGGCGGCGAGCGTGATATATAAATATATGGTGCGGCGCGACGGAACGGTCGAGCTTACCGAGTTGATCGAGTCGACCGACAGCAGGCTGCGGACCAAGGTGGTGCGGGCTGTGCGCAAGGCGCCAAAGTGGCAGCCGGCCCTGAGCGGCGGCCAGCCGGTCGAGGTCGAGCAGGTACTCAAAGTACAGTTGCCGCGCGGCAAGCGAATCCCCCGCGAACGTTATGTGCGTATGCTGTAGCAGCTGTTCGCCCTTCAGGTTGTGGCCGGCGCCCGAGCATAGAGTTGTCTACGGCCTGTTTTTCAAAGATATTGCACCGCTCTGACGGAAGTCGGAGCGGTGTTTTTTGTGCTATCAGGGGAGAAAATGCGGTTTCGCCGATAAAAAACGGGGTTTCGTTGAAATATTTTCCGCGATTCATTTTTCGGTTATACTTTTGCAACATAATTTGAATAGTTATGGTCGGCTCCATGAACAGGATATACAGCATATTTATTGTCGTACTGCTCTTTTCCGTTACCGCTTGCGAACGCGGCGAATATCCCGCGGACGGCGAGAAGGTGCGTGTCAGCATATCGACCGGCAACGCCTCTACCCGCACGACCGTGGCCGACAACGGCCTTACGACGTTGTGGCAGGGGGGCGACCGCATTGCCGTGTGGGCCGGTGACGGCAAGCTTTCGGCCGAGCCGTTTGTCGTGAACTATACCGACGGCAGGTCGGCTCGGTTTACGGCCGACATCACCCCGATGGGCGACGGCTCGTACACATATTATTCCGTCTATCCCTGTCCCGAGACCGTTTCAGGCACTACCGCCGAGTTTACGCTGGCGTCGGAGCAGTCCGGCAGCTACGACGGGCAGAACGATATTTTGGTCGCCTATCCCGCCGAGGGCGGCGCATTGGAGAACAAAGATACGCAGATAGAGTTGACATACCGGCACAAGATGCACGCTCTGAGGATGTTCATCCCCGAGGGCGGCAATGGCTTGGGCGAACCTGTCGAGTATATCGATATCGAATTTCCGCAGAATGTGGCCGGCCGTGTCGGCGTCGACTTCAGCGATCCGACAGCTGCGGCGACCCTCACCGACGGCAGCAGTTGGATTACCGTCAGCGTGCCTGAGGGCGGGCTGAACGAGTCGCCCGACAATGCGCGCAAGTATGCCTATGCGATCGTGTTCCCCGCTCAGATGAGCGAGACGGAGCAGATTGTCTTCAAGGTGCGTTCGGCGACGCAGCAAGGTGTGGTCACATTCCCTGCGCGTGCGTTTAGCGAGGGCGGAAGCACACCAGTGCGGTTGGTGGTTACTCCCGAGAGGCACACCATACTGCGGTTCCGCATCGTCGCCAACAATTTGGGCGAAGACCCGCAGCGGGTGACCTTCACTGCTCCCGAGGGCTATGACCTCGGCGGCGGCAGCAATTCGCTTACGGTCACGGCATCCGAAACATTCGACCGTTACGGCTATTGCGATCTCGACGTTACCGATCTGAACGATCTGTCGGGCAAGGAGCTGACTGTCGAGTTCGAATCCGCAAACGCTATCGTCAGCAGCACCGTGACGCTGCCGTCATATCAGCAGTTTAAGACCACCTCAGTGTCGCTTACGGTGCCGTATCTGTTCGAGGAGACTTTCGATGCCATAAGTTCGTTCGAGCGTAACACCGAATTTTCAGGTTCCGATGCTAAGGATCCTTCGGCCGCTCAACTCGATGAGTACGGACTTGCAGGCTGGACCGGCGCCCGTGTCGGCGGTCAGACAGGATCGGGCATAAGAATATGTTGCCGTCTCGAGATGGGTCTGTGGGCTCAGAAGAAATATCGCGGACGTGTGGATACTGCGCCGATGGGTGCACTGAAGAGCGGCAGCACGGTCAAGCTGAGGGTAAGTTTCGTTTTCGGCAGCAATCTGTTCGAAGGGACCGGCAGCGGCGGCTCGACGACATACTGGGCCGGTTCGACGGTGAAAAGCGGAGGGATCAAAGGCACGGAGGATATAGAAAATGTGGTCATAGGTGAGACGACGATCGACTGCGACGGAAACAAGGACAATGCACCATATTACGGTACCACGCCGCATTCGCAGTCGTTCGAGGTCGCATCGGCCGGCAACACCACACGCCTCAGCTGGCTCGTCGGAGCAAACCGAAAAGCTGAATTTGCTGGCAACGGCAACTACTGGTTGTATATAGACGACATACGGGTGTCGATCGTGCAATGATGACAAAAGCAAAAAGAGATAACTTAAAACAATTTTAATTATGATGAAAATCAGATTATCGGCATTGCTGCTGGCGGTTTTGGCCGTCACCGGCTGTTCGACCGAGAATAAGATGGAGCAGGGACGCGGCTCGATAGCCGTAAGTCTCGCTGCGGACGATTCTGCGATCGATATGTCGCGCGCAAGTCTCGGACTGACAGTGCCCGCGGCAGGCGATTTCGCCCTTACGGTCTCCAATGCGGCCGGCGTAGTAGGCGAATGGCCGAAACTGTCGCAGTACGACACAGCGACCACTTATGATGCAGGCAACTACACTGCCTCGGTATCCTACGGCTCGACTTCGGTCGAGGCATTCGAAACCCCATGCTTCACCGGCCAGAAGGAGTTCGCTATCATTGGCGGTGAGACTACCAATGTGAGCATTCGCGCCTCGATCGCCAATGCTGTAGTGCGTGTGGCCTGCACGGATAATTTCGCGGCTTACTTCCCCGAGTATTCGTTCACACTCAACACCGCGCGCGGTGCGTCTCTCTCTTTCCCCCGCGGCGAGACGCGTCGGGCATTTATCGATCCCTACGACTTCACTATCTCCGGTACGGCCCAGACGCAGACCGGCGCGAGTGTCAACATCGAGAAGTCGTTCACCGGCATCAACCCCAAAACGCTCTACACCGTGCGCTTCGATGTCAATTCGGGCAACGTGGGCGGAGCGACCGTAACTATCACATTCAATGACCAGCCCGTAGCCGAAATACCGGTGGATATCGAGCTGAACGACGATTTGAAGTAATAATCACCGCAAACAAACAGCAAGAACAATGAAAACCGGATTGATAAAATTCTTCGCAATATGCACCGCCGCCCTTACGCTGGGAATGGTTTCCTGCGACCGCGACGGCATCGACTATGGCAAGGACAACAAAGGTGTCGGAACGCTTTCGTTCCTCAAATTTTCAGTAGAGGTATCGCCCGATATAGACATCGTATCGCGCGCAGCCTCGCCGGCTCCGGCAAACTACCTGATTCGCATATTCGACTCCGCCGGAGCGCAGGTAGGCAGTGACTACGAATACGGAAGTATGCCTGAGAGCATCGTGCTCAAAGCAGGCACCTATACGCTGCGCATACAGTCGCAGCCGACGATACCCGCGGCTGAATTCGAGGCTCCCGTCTATGGCGCCGAGAAGGCATTCACTATCGTCGAGGACCAGACGACCGATTTGGGTCAGATTGTCTGCAAACTTATAAATATCAAGGTCTCCGTGGCGTATAACGAAGCTATGGAGGTCGTTATGGGCGACGACTGCAATGTGCGTGTTGAGATCGGTGACGGCGCCCTGAACTTTGCCAAGAACGAGTCGCAGTGCGGTTACTTCGCTGCACCCGAGGTCAGCAACGCTATGACCGTGAAGTTTTCAGGTACGGTCGACGGTCAGTACGCCTCTATGACGCGCGCCTTCACTGACGTGAGGGCCGGCCAGTGGCGCAAGATAAAGTTTATTATGTCGGTTAACGAGGAGGGCAATGCAACGTTCGACGTTGTTGTTGAGGACTGGTGCGACGAGAAGGAACTCGGAGCCGACATAAACCATAACGAGGAGGTTTTGGGCCCCGATCCCGACAAACCGACGAATCCCGAGAATCCCGATGCTCCGCAAGTGATCTACAAGGGCGGTCCGGTTCCTACCGCACCGATCGTGGTAAGCGAGGGTATGGAACTCGTCCTTAAGATCTCGGCCCCGAAACTCATCGCTGCATTCTCGGTCGATATCGCATCGGACAACGAAGATTTCGTTAACGACATACTTTCGACCGGCGTTTCGCCGCTCGATCTGCTGAATCCTACCGAGGCGCAGATCGGCATCTGCGGTATGTTCGGCCTGCCTTATGGTGACAAAGTGAGGGACAAGGCAAGCGTCGACTTTGTGCTCACCGGTGCCATAACCCCTCTGGCGGGATTCCCGGGCACTCACACCTTTACGCTGACCATAACCGACAAGGAGGGCAACAAATCCGTCACCCCAGTAAAAATGAAAGTAAACGAGTAAAAGCATGAAAAAGATCGTATCATATATAGTTTTGTGTCTCGCCGTCGCCCTTGCGGCTGTATCGTGCAGCAAGGATAACTTCGCGGAGGAGGGACAGGGTGCGTTCGCACTGAACGTTCTTTTCGATGACGATACACGTGCCACGGCAGCCGAGCTGGCGTCGACCTGTACCATAAACATCTATAACTCCGAAGGTTTGGTCCGTACCTATACCGGTACGCAGTCGATGCCCGAATCGCTGTGGCTCTCGACCGGCGAATACCGCGTGGATATCTTGGCCGGCGAGGCGGCAGCCGCTTCGTTCGACAAGAAGTGCTACAAAGGCTCTAAGAAGTTCACAATTACCGCCGGCGCCACTACGAACGTCGAGGTCGAGTGCCGTATCAATAACGTTGTCGCTGCCGTAGCTTTCGACGAGACTATCGCCGCCCAGTTCACCGACTATACGGCTGAGGTGGGCAGCTCGCTCGACGATGCCGCAGCCAAGCTGACTTTCGATGCGTCGACCTCGTCGCTCGGTTATTTCACTATGCCTGAGGGTGTGACCTCATTAGCGTGGAAGTTCTCGGGCACCCACTCCCGCTCGGGCGCTTTCACCAAGACCGGAAGCGTTGCCGATGTCGAAGCCGGCAAGAAGTATAACCTGACGTTCAAATATACCAAGGGCGATCCCGAAGGTACGCTCACGTTCGACGTGGTTGTCGAAAAGACTACCGAAGAGGTGAATGACAACATCATCTTCGAGGCCGATCCTACGGGTGTGGCCGATGTCGAGAGAATGGAGGTGTGGGCTACGCATGCAACCCTGCGCGCCAACGTCTCGGAGAGTGAATTCGGTTCTACCGGCATTGCCATTCAGGTTCGTCCTGCAGGCACCGAGGCGTGGACGATGACGTTCGACGCCGCCAAAAGCAGCGAAAACATCTTCGCCGCTACGGCAAAGGGTCTCGAAGCATCGACACAGTATGAGTACCAGTTGGTTATCAACGGCGAAGCTATCGGCTCGGTCAAGAGCTTCACGACCGATATCATCCTGACGCTTCCCAATGCCGGCTTCGAGGAGTGGAACAGCGATGAGGGCTATCCGCTGCCGTTCGCTTTGGGCGGCACCCAATGGTGGGGCAACGGCAACAAGGCCTCCAATATGGCCGGCCTCGTAATCAGTGAGTCTGACAACACGACCAAGCCCTCCACCTCGACCGGCACCTATTCGGCCAAGTTGGCTGGACAGCATATCAAGATCACGGGCCTCTTGGACAAGGTCGCTCCGGGCAACCTCTTCTCGGGATCCTTCGTAAAGACCGTCGGCTCCAAGGGCGGCATAGTTAACTTCGGCCGTCCGTTTACGGCGCGTCCGTCGGCCCTGAAGATTCACTACAAGTACAACAGCGGCGCCATTACCCACGACGAGGGCGGCCCTGCAGGCGACAATTCGCACAACGTAGGTGATCCCGACCGCTGCCACATCTATATCGCTTTGGGCGATTGGGACTACAGAACCTTCGGCGGCACTGCTGAAAGCCCCGTTCAGGTCAATACCACCGATGCGTCGACGTTAGTCGATCTGAACAACCCCGCCGTGATCGCTTCGGGCGAATTGGTCAAGGGCGAGACGGTGAGCGACTGGACCGAGGCGACGATACGTCTGACATACAAGGACACCAACCGCCGTCCGACTCACATAATCATCTCCTGCACGTCATCCAAGCTTGGCGACTACCTCACCGGCAGTTACAACAGTGTGCTGTGGGTGGATGACTTCGAGTTGATCTACGACGAGCAGATCGTGACCGAGTAACAATCTTACCCGATATTTATGCTGAGAAAAACGATCTTAACCGTTATACTGCTTGCAGCGGGCGCTTTTGGCGCCCGCGCGCAGCATTTTGACCGAGGTATCGAGACCAACTCCACGGTATTCGTGCCCAAGGGGCAGTGGATCTTCGGAGGCAACGTTTCGTACTCTTCGCACGACAACGACAACTATAAATTCTTGGTCATCGAGGGCATCAACTCGTCCGGCTACAACTTCAAGGTCAGTCCGATGCTGGCGTATGCCTTCAAGAACAATATGGCCGCCGGTGCGCGTATGAGCTACGAGCGCCAGTTGCTGCGCATCGACAATGCAGAAGTCAATATCGGCGACGAGGTGGATCTTAGCGTCGAAGATTATTACAGCCTGCGGCACACGATCTCGGGAAGTGCGATCTACCGCTATTATATAACTCTCGGCCAAAGCAAGCGCTTCGCCATTTACAACGAGCTGCAGCTCTCCGTAGGCGGCGGTCAGGCCAAATTGGTGGACGGCGGTGGCAACAGCCTCACCGGTACGTACGAAAAGACGATCAACTGCGGATTGGGTATGTCGCCCGGACTGGTCGCATTCATCAACAACAACGTGGCTGTCGAGGTGAATGTGGGCGTGCTCGGATTCAAGTATACCCATACCAAACAGATCACCGATCAGGTATATGTCGGCTATCGCAAGGCCTCGCAGATGAATTTCAAGGTCAACATCTTCTCCATCGCGTTAGGTATAGCCTTCTATATGTAACCTCTTACGGGAATGGGAATGATCGGAAAGGCAAAATATCTCTCGGCGAGTGTGGCGGCCGTGCTGTTGTGTTCGATGCTCGCGGCGCAGCAGCCTGCTGTCGATTCGCTCGGCGGGAACGGCATCGCCGCGGTCGTATCCGATTCGGCGTCGCGCATAATTCGCGTTCCGGCCGAGGGCAAGCGAGTCGACCGCGGAATATATCAATACCTGTTCATCCCCAAGGGCGGCTGGTTTGCCGGTGCGCAGGTCTCTTACTCCTATTTCTCGAGCAGCGACAGCGAGTATCTGCTCCTGCTGAACGGACTGGACGCCTCAGGATCGGTTACGCGCGTCACACCGTTCTTCGGTTACTTTTATCACCGCAACCAGTGCTTGGGCGTGCAGTTCGCATACCGCCAACTGAAAGGCGACATCGGCCACGCCAATATCAAGTTCGGCAGCAACGAGGATTACAGCTTCTCGCTCAGCGATGCGAGAGTGTCGCAGCGAACCTACTCGGCGGCGATGTTTCATCGGGCCTATATCGGACTCGACCTCAAGGGCCGCTTCGCCCTGTACAACGAGACGCGCATCGAGTTCGCCACGGGCAAGACACGCTTCTCGTATGATGAAAATTATACGGATATGTATACCCGAAACCGCCAGACCAGCGTTACTTTTCACCCGGGTCTGGCCGTATTCGTGATGAACAATATGAGCGTTCACGCCTCTGTAGGCGTCGGCGGCGTCCATTTCAACTCGGCCCGCATATACGACGGCGGCGAGGTGGTGGGCAAACGGTCGTCGGTACTGGCCGATTTCCGGATTAATTTGACGGATATTACCGTCGGAATGACACTGCATTTGTAAAATGAAGGCTATGAAACGTCATCTCTCAATTTCGCTTGTCGCTGCAGCGGTGCTGCTGCTTGGCGGCTGTATCAAAAACGACATCCCGATGCCGTCGATTCAGGCGGTTTTCACCGCGTTCGAGGTCGACGGCGCCGCCCGTGCCGCCAAAATCGACACCAAGACGCAGACGGTCACCGTTTATCTTAATGAACAGACCGATCCCCGCTCGGTGCAGGTGGACACCGTGGCGTATAACGAGGACAAACCGGTAAAGGCTTCGCTCGACTTCACGTCGCCGCTCGACCTTTCGTCGCCTAAGACGGTCACCCTGTCGCTGTATCAGGACTATGCGTGGACGATTCGGGCCGAACAGGAGATCGAACGCTATTTCGAGGTTGAGAATCAGGTTGGCGATGCCGATATCGACTATATCAACTGTCGGGTGGTGGCGCTGGTGACCGCTTCGGCCGACGTGTCGAACGTCAAGGTGAAGCGCGCAAAGCTCGGCCCTGCCGGCATTACCACTGAGAATCCGGTAATTACTTCGCTTACGAATTTCGCCAAGGAGCGCACGGTGGATGTGACCTTCTACGGCCGCACCCAGCACTGGACCATATATGTCGTCAACTCGACCAGCTCGGTCGAAGTGCGGAATGCCGATGCGTGGGCGCGTGTGGCTTGGATCACAGCCTCGGGCGTGGCCGGTGCCGACAACGGCATACTTTACCGCCGTGCCGGCAGCGAGGACTGGTCTACGGTGCCTGCGTCGCAGATAACCTCCTCGGCCGGCGGCACCTTCACCGCCTTGATCAAGGGACTGGAGCCGCTCACCGAATACGAGTACTGTGCTTACAGCGGCGACGCCCGCACCGATACGCGCAGCTTCACCACCGAGGGCGAGGCGCAGATAGACAATTCGTCGTTCGACGAGTGGCATCAGAATGGCAAGATATGGAATCCGTGGCCCGAGGGTGGATCCAAGTGGTGGGATACCGGCAACCGCGGCGCCACGACTGTCGGCGAGAGCAACACCACGCCTTCGGACGACGCCTGTCCGGCCAACCCCTCGGGCAAGGCGGCGCATCTGGCCAGCAAATACACCGGCGTGATCGGTATCGGCAAGTTGGCGGCCGGCAACATATATATCGGCGAATATGTCAAGACCGACGGTATGAACGGCATACTCAATTTCGGCCACGAGTTCACGGCGCGGCCGACACGCCTCACGGGATACTACAAGTATAGTCCCGCACCGATCAATTACGTCTCGGACGAGTTCAAAGGTATGGGCTTCGAGGGCAAGAACGACACCTGCAACATATACATTATGCTCGGCGACTGGAACGCCCCCGTGGAGATCCGCACCAAGCCGTCGAACCGCAAGCTTATGGATTTCGACGACCCGAATATCATAGCCTACGGCGCTATGCAGTCGGGCGAGCAGGTCGGCGAGTTCACCCGCTTCGAGATCGAACTCGAGTACCGCTCCACTTCGCGCAAGCCCCGCTATGTGATCTGCGTGGCCTCGGCCAGCAAGTACGGCGACTACTTTACCGGCGGCGACGGCAGCCTGTTAGTGGTGGACGAATTTAAGTTGGAGTACGACTATTGACGGTCGTTTTTCGACCATTTTATCCAAGACCGCATCGGCAAAAGTCCGGTGCGGCCTCTTTTTTTGTGCCCGAAGCCATAAAAGCGCTGCAGGAATTTGTCCGGCTCGGAAATTATCTGCAAATTTGTAGTAGAAACCTATCAACCTAAACTAAATACGACGAAAATGAAACGATTCTATCTGCTCCTCGCGCTGCTGGGGATGACGCTCGCCGGCGTGTCGGCCGAGGAGCTGCGTTCGCCCGACGGCCGCCTCTCGCTCGATTTCCAGCTGCGCGACGGCGTTCCGGTCTATTCTCTGCACTTCGACGGACGGGAGGTGATAGCCGAGAGCCGCCTCGGTCTCGAACTCAAGGGAGGCGAGGACCTTACCTCCGGTTTCGAAACGGTCGGCGTCGAGCGCTCGGAGTTCGACGAGACTTGGCACCCCGTATGGGGCGAGGTGTCGTCGATCCGCAACCATTACAACGAGATGGCCGTGACGCTGCGCCAGCCCGTTATGCCGTCCGGCAAGCAGCGCGAGCGCACTATGGTGCTCCGCTTCCGCCTGTACGACGACGGCGTGGGTTTCCGCTATGAATTTCCGTATCAGAAGAATCTCAGCTACTTTGTCATACGTGAGGAGCGCACCGAGTTCGCTATGACCGGCGACCATACGGCCTGCTGGGTCCCGGGCGACTACGATACGCAGGAGTACCCCATAACCAAGTGCCGCCTGTCGCAGATCCGCGAGATGCTGCCAAAGGCGGTGATTAAGAACAATTCGCAGAAGGTATTTTCGCCTACAGGCGTGCAGACAGCCCTGCAGCTGCAGACAGATGACGGCATCTACCTCAATATCCACGAGGCGGCTTTGGTCGATTACTCCTGTATGCACCTCGATTTGGACGACCGGCGTATGGTCTTCCGCTCGCACCTCACGCCCGATGCCCGTGGTGACAAGGGATATATGCAGGCACCGTGCCACTCGCCGTGGCGGTCTGTCATCGTCGCCGACAATGCCTGCGACGTGCTGGCTTCGCATCTGACGCTCAACCTGAACGAGCCGTGTGCATACGACGACACCTCGTGGATACACCCCGTGAAGTATATCGGCGTGTGGTGGGAGATGATAACCCGTATGAGCAAGTGGGCCTATACCGACGAGGTGAACAACGTCCGGCTGGGTGTCACGGACTATACGAAGTTGAAGCCCAACGGCCGCCACGCGGCCAATACCGCTCGGGTGAAGGAGTATATCGACTTCGCGGCTGCACACCGCATCGACGCCGTTCTGGTCGAGGGGTGGAACATCGGCTGGGAAGACTGGTCGGGCAAGCAGAAGGACTATGTGTTCGACTTTGTGACGCCGTATCCCGATTTCGATATCGACGAGGTAAACCGCTACGCTGCCGAGAAGGGTGTGAAAATGATAATGCACCACGAGACATCCTCGTCGGTGCGCAACTACGAACGTCATATGCACGCGGCCTATGAACTTATGAACCGCTATGGCTACGAGGCCGTCAAGAGCGGTTATGTGGGCGACATCCTGCCGCGCGGCGAACATCACTACGGCCAGTGGATGAACAACCATTATCTCTATGCCCTTACCGAGGCGGCCAAATACCGCATTATGGTGAATGCGCACGAGGCAGTGCGCCCGACGGGTCTGTGCCGCACCTATCCCAACCTTATCGGCAACGAGTCGGCTATGGGCACCGAGTACGAGGCCTTTCGGGGCAATGCGCCCGACCATACCACGCTGCTGCCCTTCACACGGCTTATGGGCGGCCCGATGGACTACACGCCGGGTATTTTCGAGATGGACATCAGCCGTATAGCGCCCCGCAACAAGAACTTCGTGCACTCCACGCTGGCCCGCCAGCTGGCTCTCTACGTGACTATGTATTCGCCGCTGCAGATGGCGGCCGACCTGCCTGAGAACTACAACCGTTTCCTCGATGCGTTCCGCTTTATCGAGGATGTGGCTTTGGACTGGGACGACAGCCGCTACATCGAGGCCGAGCCGGGTGACTATATCACCGTGGCCCGCAAGGAGAAGGGCGGCGACACGTGGTTCGTGGGCTGCACGGCCGACGAGCAGGGTCACGTCGCCGATTTCCGGCTCGATTTCCTCGATCCCGACTGCCGCTACATAGCCACCGTATATGCCGATGCCCCCGATGCGCACTACGAGCACAATCCGCAGGCATATACCATAACCGACTATGTCGTGGACAGCGGCACCCGTTTGGTGCAGCGCTGCGCTTCGGGCGGCGGCTTCGCCGTCAAGATACGCAAGGCGTCGGCCGACGAACTGAAAGGTGTGAAACGCTACAAAACGAACAAATGATATGAAACTGGCACGATTCGGACTTTTGCCGCGGGTGTTGACAGCTATCGCCGCAGGAGCGGTGTGCGGGCTGTTTTTCCCCGACTGGTTAGTAAGGGTATTCCTGACATTCAACGGACTGTTCGGCAACCTGCTCGGGTTTATCATCCCGCTGCTCATACTCGGGCTTGTGACCCCGGGCATAGCCGACCTCGGACGCGGTGCCGGCCGCCTGCTGGCGCTTACGGCCGCCTTGGCCTACGGATTCACCCTGATGTCCGGCTTTATGACTTACGGCGTCTGCGAAGCTGTATACCCGCAGATGCTCAGCAAGGCCGAGCTGCCCGACATTGCCGAGCAGAACTTGGCGCTTATGCCCTATTTCGGAATCGAGATGAGCCCCGTTATGGGCGTGATGAGCGCCCTGCTGCTGGCTTTCGTGCTGGGTTTGGGCATCGCATATTTCGAGGCGCAGACCCTCAAGACTGCAGCCGACGAATTTAAGCGGATCATTACCGGCGTCATAACGGGCGTGATAATCCCGCTGCTGCCGCTCTACATCTTCGGCATATTCCTGCAGATCACCGTGTCGGGACAGGTGGCCGCGATTATGGGCGTGTTCCTCAAACTTATCGTGTTGATATTCGGCCTGACGGTGACGCTGCTGCTTATCCAGTTCTCCATTGCAGGCGCAGTGGCGCGGCGCAATCCGCTGGTGATGCTCCGCACGATGCTCACCGCCTATTTCACGGCCCTCGGCACGCAGTCGTCCGCGGCGACCATACCCGTGACGCTCGAACGAACGCTGCGCTTGGGCGTCAGGCCGAGCATCGCCGGTTTCGTCGTTCCGCTGTGCGCGACCATACACCTGTCGGGCAGCACTATGAAGATCGTAGCCTGCTCGCTGGCGATTATGATGCTGAGCGATTACTCGGTGCCGGCGGGCGACTTCATCGCATTCGTTATGATGCTCGGCGTCACGATGATCGCCGCCCCGGGCGTACCCGGCGGAGCCATTATGGCCGCGGTGGGCGTGCTGCAGTCGATGCTCGGGTTCGACGACGTTATGGTGGGCCTTATGATCGCGCTCTATGTGGCTATGGACAGCTTCGGCACGGCGACCAATGTGACCGGCGACGGCGCTGTGGCCGTCATAGTCGACAAATTGTACGGCGTGAGGTCATGAAGCGTAAAATAATTTTTGCGGTTTCGAAGATTAAGAGTAAATTTGCAGCGCAATAGGAAGTATCGCATTATAAACTATAACATTTTAAAGATTTAAGTTATGCAAATCATCAGTGTTCACGCGAGAGAGATTCTCGATTCGAGAGGCAACCCGACCATCGAGGTGGAAGTAACTACCGCAAGCGGCGCATTCGGCCGCGCAGCCGTTCCCAGCGGCGCATCGACCGGTGAGAACGAGGCTCTGGAACTCCGCGACGGCGACAAGGGTCGCTATCTGGGCAAGGGTGTTCAGAAGGCTGTCGAGAACGTAAACGAGATCATCGCAAAGGAGATCGTCGGTATGAACGTTACCGATCAGGTCGGCATCGACAAGACTATGATCGCACTGGATGGCACCAAGACCAAGAGCAAGCTGGGCGCCAACGCCATTCTGGGTGTTTCGCTGGCTGTTGCACGTGCCGCAGCCGACTATTTCGGCGTGCCCCTCTATCGCTATATCGGCGGTACCAACGCCAAGACTCTGCCCGTTCCGATGATGAACATCATCAACGGCGGTTCGCACTCCGATGCACCTATCGCATTTCAGGAGTTTATGATCCGTCCCGTAGGCGCTCCCACTTACAAGGAGGGTCTGCGTATGGGCGCTGAGGTGTTCCACTCGCTGAAGAAGGTGCTTCACGCTCGCGGCCTGTCGACCGCTGTGGGTGACGAGGGCGGTTTCGCTCCCGCACTGAACGGCACCGAGGACGCTATCGAGTCGATCATCAAGGCTATCGAGGCTGCCGGATATGTACCGGGCAAGGACGTTATGATCGGTATGGACTGCGCTTCGTCGGAGTTCTACAAGGACTGATGGCAGCATCGACCGTACGACTTGTAGTATTTGCTGCCGATCAGCGTTACCATGCAATCCCGAAGGCGCTTGTCGGACAAC
>CAYYUW010000096.1:0-2557 GCA_964474985.1 uncultured Alistipes sp.
AATTGCGGTTCTTCAGAACCGCGCGGGCCGAAGCCTCCGCCCTGCAAGGCCCACGCCCCCACCCGCAACATAATGTATAGAGCAAAAATCGGGTTGCCGGCGGCAACCCGCGCGGCCGCCCTAAAGGGGCGGAGGGCGGCCGCGAACTATCGAGACAAAGATACAGGATCAAAACCGCGCCAACAATTGCTTGCATAATCAATTGCGAAAAAATAGCGGTTCTTCTTGGCTGTGCAAGCAAAGATCACCTTCGGCTGCTGGGGGGGCACGCCGAAGGCGTGAGCAGCCGAAGGTGGCATCGCCTCTGGCGATGCTGCTGCGCGACAGAATGTGCTGCATAATACTTTGCGGTAAAGTTGCGGCCCAACGGCCGCGCGAGCCGCAGCCTTCGGGCGGCGGAGGCTCGCTCTGCTCCCATCCGCAGGCTGCTGCTCGCAACTTCGCAACCATAAATTGTCCGCAAAGCCTTTTGCGACAAAGTAAACGTCGCGCGGGCCGAAGCTTCCGGCGGCGGAGACCCTCATTTTAAGAGTTTGCATCGAACATTTCCTGCTGCTGAATGACGTTCTATGAAACCTTGCAGGCTGCAGCCGCCCATAAAAAACCGAAGGGTTGGTCCCTGAGGATCAACCCTTCTTCGTGCGTGCAAACAGAGATTGGACTATGGCGTAAGCCTGTCTGGCTAATGCGAACGTCATAACGGCGTTGCGTGCTTGCGAGACTATCCATGTCATGGCGAATGCCGGTGTCAATTTGGCAGACAATATTTTACGGCGATTGCGGAGAGACTTTTCGCTTGCGGCGAGCCGCTCCTCGACCTCACGCCGCTTACGGCGCAGTATGTCGATATCGTCGATTTGGTAAAGATCGTGTCTGTATGTCATCGCTCAGCCTCCTCTCCGGAGTTTTTCGGCGCGAAGAATATGCGTGCGAATACTCCTATCAGATTATTGGTTATCAACTTCTCGCGGCGTACGTAGGAGAACATTCCCACGAGGACGAAAATTACGGCGGTGACGACCATTGCCCACGGCAGCGAACCAATCGCTCGGGCAAGCCACAGTGTCAAGGCTCCGAGCAGGAACAGCATCGCGAATCCGATACTCATCACCGCGAGCAATATACCGAAACTACTGCTGAGAATCAGCGAAAGATGTTCGATCGCAGCCAGCTTAGTGGCGGTAATTTGCAGTTGGATATAATCCGTTACCTGCTCGAGTGCGGATCGATCCGGTTTGTTTTCCTTTTCGGTCGCCATATTCTGTTGCTAATGCACGTTGTCCTTAACCTCGTTATAGCGGTTGCGCAAAGCATCTACCTCCTTGTCGACCGCCTTCTTGATCGAATCGCGAAGTTCCCGGCCGCACTTGGGCGAAAACATCAATGCGGTTGCGGCGCCGGCCAGCGCACCGCCCAGAAATACCAAAAAGCAAGTTCCTGCGTTTTTCATAATCTTTAAATCGTTTTATGGTTCATCGGCCGTGAAGTACAAATTTAAAGCCAGCCGGCAGCAGCGCCGTAAAAATTTTTACGCTGAGCTGCAAAATAGCCGCAATACCGAACGATATGCAATTCTGCGCTTCTTCTTTTAAGCCGTTATGGTCGAGGGCCTGTGACAACGGGCTGCTTGGGCAGACGGCGTGCCTGCTATAGAGGGGCGGAGGGCGGACGCGAATAATTGCGGTTCTTTTGAACTGCGCGGGCAAAAATCACCTTCGGCTGCTGCTGGGGTCACGCCAAAGGCGTGAGCAGCCGAAGGTGGCATCGCCTCGGGCAATGCAGCTGCGCGACAGAATGTGTTGCGTAATACTTTGAGATAAAGTTGCGGCCCGAATGGGCCGCGCGGGCCGAAGCCTCCGCCGGCGGAGGCCCGCTTTCGCGTGCACTCCGCAGGCTTCGACCCGAAAACAGTGCGGCGATGCAATTTCGTAACGTATAGTTTGCTGCAAAAATCCAGATTGCGGAGCGATCTGCGCGCCCGCCCCGAGGGGGGGGGCGGGGCGGGCGCGAACTGTCGCGGCAAAGGTATAGGATCAAAACCGCGCCAACAATTATTTGCGTAATATATTGCGACAAATAGCGGTTCCTTAGAACCGCGCGAGCCGCAGCCTCGGGGCGGCGGAGATCCGCTTTCGCGTGCACTCCGCAGTCTTCGACCCGCAATTCGGCAGCAAAAATTATTTGCGAAATATTTTAGTCACAAGCTGCGGCTGTGGTCGCGGGCTATATGACCAGCGAGGCGGCGGCAACAAAAAAACCGCACCGTCCGGAAGGCGGTGCGGGGGACAGGTTTCTTCGGGGAGTTCGGGCGGGACGGCGGGTGCGCTGAAACCGGCGCAGTCTCGCATTCAGGCAGCGCCTCAGGCGCGGACAGTGGCTTTGCCTCAGGCAACGTCACTGACTCGGGCAGAGGCAAAGCCTCAGGCGCAGCGTCTGAGCAGCTGCAGGTGGCCGTCGAGGTCCTCGATCGAGAGCCTGTCTCCGGCGCCGAGCTGACCGTCGACGATCATTCGGGCCATAGGCTCCTCGATATTGTCGAGGATCGTTCGTTTGAGCG
>CAYYUW010000097.1:0-16599 GCA_964474985.1 uncultured Alistipes sp.
GCAACAGCTCGTCCAACTTGGCAGGCTCGCAGCGCAGTACGGCGGTCTTCTCGTCGATCAAGCCCTCGGCGAGCATATCCATGGCGATCTTGACCATTGCGGCGCCGGTCCGCTTGCCGTTGCGGCACTGCAGCATCCAGAGCTTGCCGTCCTGAATGGTGAACTCGATATCCTGCATATCGGTGAAATACTGCTCCAAATGATGCTGTATTTCATTCAGTTCCTTGTAGACATTGGGCATAACCTCTTCGAGTGAAGGATATTTCGTGGCACGCTCCTCCTCGCTGATGTTCTGAGCCTTGGCCCAGCGCTTCGAACCTTCGATAGTGATCTGCTGGGGAGTGCGGATACCGGCAACCACATCCTCGCCCTGAGCGTTGATGAGGTACTCGCCGTTGAAGATGTTCTCGCCGGTTGCGGCGTCGCGCGAGAAGGCTACGCCGGTGGCGGAGTTGTCGCCCATGTTGCCGAATACCATCGCCTGAACGTTTACGGCGGTGCCCCACTCAGAGGGTATGTTATTGAGCTTGCGGTAAAGAATAGCGCGCTCGTTCATCCACGAGCCGAACACTGCGCATACGGCGCCCCACAGCTGCTCCCAAGGGCATACGGGGAAGTCTTCGCCGGTCTGCTTCTTTACTGCGGCCTTGAATTTGACAACCAGTTCCTTCAGGTCGTCGGTGGTCAGCTCGGTGTCGTTCTGAACGCCGCGCGCCTCCTTCATCTCGTCGATAATAACCTCGAACGGATCCTGATCCTCCTTGCTTACGGGCTTCATACCCAGCACAACGTCGCCGTACATCTGTACGAAGCGGCGGTACGAGTCCCAAGCGAAGCGGGGGTTGCCCGTACGTTTTGCAACAGCCTCTACAGCCTCGTCGTTGAGACCGAGGTTGAGGATAGTATCCATCATACCCGGCATCGATGCGCGGGCACCCGAGCGAACCGAAACCAGCAGCGGGGAAACTGCATCGCCGAACTTCATACCGGTCAGCTCCTCGACGCCCTTCATAGCTTTCTCGACATCGGGACGGAGCAGCTCGATGATGCGCTCCTTGCCCTCCTTGTAATACTCCGTGCAGACATCGGTGGTGATAGTGAATCCCGGGGGTACGGGAATACCGATTCTGTTCATCTCTGCCAGATTGGCGCCTTTGCCGCCCAGCAATTCCCTCATCTTGCCGTTACCCTCGGCTTCCTTGTTGCCGAAGGTGTAAACTCTCTTTACGTTTGACATTTTTCTTTATCCTTGATTAGTTTAGTATTCTACGGTTTTTACGCTTAAGGTTTGCGAAGTTAACTATTTTTTCGTGAAAACGAAAAATTTACGGCTGAAAAAATAAAATAATCGGCAAATGATCGCTCGGCCCGCCTATATATGCGCCCGAACGGAATGTCCGGCGCGGTCTCGCACCGCCCGACCGCGTGCCTTCGAGCAGGTTCTCGCGGATATAGACCTCCGCCCGTGCATCCTTGAAGGCGGCGCTGTCGACCCAGTAGTTGTCGAGCATCTGCCACCGGCCGTCATAGACTATGGTGCCTTCGCCGCGGCGCTCGGCTTCGAGCAGCAGAGGCTTCAGCGCGGCGGGCATAAGCCTGCGGGATATCTTCTGCGACGGAGTGGCGTTGAAGTCGCCCGCGACGACTATTCTTGCGGCAGTGTCGGCCTTCCGAAGCGAATCCGCGAATGCGGCCAGCCGGCGCATAGCCTTCTCCTGCCGTTCGCTGCGTCCCAACCGCGAAGGCAGGTGACACAGGATCAAGTCGATGCGCTCGCCGCACAGCCGCCCGCGGACATACAGGAACTGCCTGCCGCTGCCGGAGCGGACGAGCCGCGTGCGGTCGGGAAAGAAGCGGTCGCCCTTGTAGAGCAGCGCCAAATCCATTCCGCGGTAGTCGCTGCTGGTGCGGTGTATGTAGTTGTAATCGGTATTGAGGCGCATCGCAAGATCGCGCACGACACTTTCATTCTCGACTTCGGCCAGCGCCGTGAGATCGGCTGCAGCCGAGTCGATAACGGAGGCCAAGCTGTCTATCTTGCGGTTGTAGCGTTCGGTATTCCACCGGCAGCGTCCTTCGGGCGTATAGTCGCTGTCGTTATAGAAAGGGGAGGGCAGCGTGTCGTACAGCGACTCGACGTTGTAGAACATCATCACCGGCCCTCGGGCCGCTGCTGTGAGCGCTGTTGCCAGCAGTATGACGATCGACAGCTTGCGCATATTCTATTTCTCGATTACGCCCGATCCGAGAAGCTCGTCGCCGTCGTACCACGCGGCGAACTGTCCGGCCGTAATGCCTCGCTGCGGCTGGTCGAAGAGTATGTAGGTGCCGTCGCGGAGCGTTATCAGTTCGGCGGCCTGCAGCGGCTGGCGATAGCGGATGCGCACCGAGCAGCGGCGCCGTTCGCCGACCTGCATCCTTAGGTCCGGACGTATCCAGTGCATCTGGTCGGCGGCTATATGCAGCGCCCGCCTGTACAGTCCGGGGTGGTCGTCGCCCTGACCGACATATATGACATTCTGCTCGACATCGGTCGCGATGATGAACAGCGGCTCGGGGCGGCCTCCCACGCCAAGCCCTTTGCGCTGGCCTATGGTGTAGAAGTGTGCTCCGTTGTGTTCGCCTATCTTCTTGCCGTCGCGCACCGTATACCGGTACGGCTCGGCGAGTGCGCGCAGATTGTCGTCGGCGGGCTTGCGGTCGTAGCCGCGCCACGACGGAAGAATCTCGTGTATATTGCCGCGCCGTGAGGCGAGTTTCTGCTGCAGGAATACCGGCAGATCGACCTTGCCCACGAAGCAGATGCCTTGCGAATCCTTGCGTCGGGCCGTGGCCAAATGCTGCTCCTCGGCAATGCGCCTCACTTCAGGCTTGAGCATTCCGCCGACCGGAAACATCGCGCGCGACAGCTGCTCCTGCGACAGCTGGCACAGGAAATAGCTCTGGTCCTTGTTGGGGTCGCTGCCGGCGAGCAGACGGTAGACGGGTTGTCCGTCGACCATTACGGTTTCGCGGCGGCAGTAGTGACCGGTCGCAACATAGTCGGCCCCCAGCTTTAGCGCCTCCTTGAGAAAGACGTCGAACTTGATTTCGCGGTTGCACAGCACGTCGGGATTGGGCGTGCGCCCCTGCTCGTATTCGGCGAACATATATTCCACCACCCGACGGCGGTACTCCTCCGACAGGTCGACCGTGTGCAGGGGTATGTCGAGCCGCTTGGCGACCAGCTCGGCGAATACGCGGTCGTCATGCCACGGGCAGTCGCCCTCGAGCGTGCCGGTGGTGTCGTGCCAGTTTATCATAAACAGCCCCACGACATCGTATCCCTGCTCCTTGAGCAGATAGGCCGCGACCGATGAATCGACGCCGCCCGAAAGACCTATGACGACTTTTTCCTTCATATTATATAGTAGGTGCGTTTGTTTCCTTGGTATGAATACAGCGTACGGCTCGGCCGGTGGCGTTACAGCTCGAGCAGCCCCTCGGGCAGCAGGAACCGTATGCGTTCGCCCTCGAAATCGATATGGGCGATGAATTCCTCCACGGCGGGCACGAGCCGCTCGCGACCGTCGATCTCGATGCCCCACAGCGGGTTGGCGTCGTTGTCGTAGTAATCTGCGATGCGGCCTTCGGCGATGCGCCGGCCGTGATGGTCGCATATTTCGGCTGCGAAACCGATAAGATCCTCCATATAAAACTCGTCGTCGCCTTCGTCAGGCTCGGTCTCGATACACAATTCCTTGCCGATCAACTCGGCGGCGCGTTCCGGAGTATCCAAATCGTCGAACGATGCGATCGCGCCGCTCACGCCGCGCCGTTCGAATTCGCATAAAAAGAGAGGAACCGTCAGTGAATCGATCTCCACCATTAACGGTTCCTCCTTAGTGAAGTTGTCGGGAAAAGTATCGTACAGCGTTACCGCCAATTCGCCCTTGCGTCCGAAGAGCCTGTTAACTTTTCCAACCGGCAACAGTTCGCCCATACGGCTACTCGGCCTCGGCGGCAGCCTCTTCCGATGCCTCTTCTGCGGCAGCAGCGGCAGCGGCCTCGGCGGCGGCAGCTTTCTTCTCGGCGATCGCGGCGGCGCGGGCCTCCTTGATCTTTGCCTCGGCAGCCTTGCGAGCCTTTTCGGCAGCAACGGCGTCGCCCGAGATCTTGTTGGCCTTGGCTTCGATCTTGGCGTTCTTCTCGTTCATCCACTTGTTGAACTTCACCTCGGCGTCGGTCTCGCTGAACGCGCCCTTGGCTACGCCTCCGAGCAGGTGCTTCTTATATAACACACCCTTGTACGAAAGAATCGCACGGCAGGTGTCGGTGGGTTGTGCGCCTTTTTGTAACCAATCAAGTGCTTTCTCGAAGCACAGGTCGATTGTAGCAGGATTCGTGTTAGGATTGTAGGTGCCAATCTTTTCGATAAACTTACCATCACGTGGCGCCCTGCTGTCTGCAACTACGATATGGTAGAAAGCGAAACCTTTCTTACCGTGTCGAGCCAATCTGATTTTTACAGGCATTGTCTGAAATTTTTTTGAGTTAAAACTGTGTTTATTCCTTTTCGGAACTGCAAAAGTACGAACTTTCCGGCGAATGACCAAATATTATCGTCTCTTCGGCAGCATTTTTTGCGTTTTTATTCCGCACTACGCACTTCGGGCGTATGCTGCGGCCGAATGGCCACTATGCTGTCCACGATATATTTGGTGAAACCGCGCCAAGGCAACGCCCCGAAATACTCCTTGTAGTGCAGTTCGACGCTGCTGCCGCTGTTGAGCATCAGTTCGCGGGCGATGCGTTCGTTGTCGACCGAGAACTCGAATTCGTAGGACTGGATCGAGCCTGCGGTTTTGGAGCGTATGCCCGACTGGATCATCTTGCCCTCGTAGGTTTTGAATATTACGCCTTTGTGTACAACGTAGTTCAATTCACCGCTCTTGACTCCTTCGCCGAATACGAAGCAGTAGCGGAAGTAGAAGAATACGGCCAGTCCTGCGACGAGCAGTATCGAAATCGTAAAGCCGAATTTTTTCATATTTCGTTCAGTTTTGGTTGCGCGGGTGTTCGGCGACATACTTTTTCAGTGCGGCCATGGCCTTGGGAGCCAGCCGCAGAAGCGTGTACATCGTCGGGAATGCCATAAATGCGTAGGCTATGTCGATGATTCCCACCACCGTGGGCAGCGACATCACCGATGCCACCACGAGTATGGCCAAATAGAGGTAGTTATAGTAGCGTCCATAGCGGGCGCCGAACAGGAACGACGTACACTTCACTCCGTAGTAGGAGTAGGAGAACATCGTCGAGAAGGCGAAGATGAGCAGTATGGCCAGCAGCAGATACTGTCCCACACCCGGGATGGCCTTGCCAAAGGCGTCGATAGCGATCTGCAGGCCTTTCATTCCCTCGCCCGAGGTGTATCCGGTGCAGAGTATGGCCAGCGAGGTCAGCGTGCAGACCAATCCCGAGTCGGTCAGGGGGGCTATCATCGCGATGAATCCCTCGCGGACCGGTTCGCGGTTGCGTGCGCTGCCGTGCATCATCGATGCCGTGCCGGTTCCGGCTTCGTTTATCAGCATCGCCCTGCGTGCACCGAGCAGCGCGATGCCTATGATGCCGCCTATGCCGGCTTTGAGCGAGAAGGCGCCTTCGAATATCGAAGCGAATACCGACGGGATAGTCTGGTAGTTGCGCACGAGAATATACATTACCAGCAGAAAGTAGAGGGTGATCATAAGCGGCACCAGCCGCGAAGCGAGTGCGGCGATGCGTTTGATGCCTCCGAGAGTCACTATGGCGGTTATTGCGGTTATTGCCACGCCCATAGCCAAATGTTTCCCGAATGTAGGCGCTATGCCTGCCGGAACGAGGAACACGGTGTCGATAGCCTCGACTAACTGGTTGGGCTGCATAAGGCACAGCGTGCCGATAGCGCCGAAGACGGAGAAGAATACGGCCATAGGTTTCCACCGGCGGCCGAGACCCTCCATGATCATATACATCGGTCCTCCCTGCAGCTCGCCCTCGGAGTCGCGGCCGCGGAACATCGAGGCCAGCGTGCCCTCGAAGAATTTGGTGGCCATACCCACCACGGTGCTGATCCACATCCAGAATATGGCTCCCGGGCCGCCGATGCTCAGTGCGATGGCCACGCCGGCGATGTTGCCCATGCCGATCGTTGCGGCGATAGCGCTGCACAGAGCCTGTACAGAGGATATTTGGCCGCCCTCGTCTTGGTCACGGTCCTTGGCGCGTATGGCGTCGATCGAACGCCGGAGGTAGCGGAAAGGCACGAAGCCCGAGTATAACAGCAGAAACAGGCCTCCGCCGATCAATAGTACAAACAGCGGATAGCCGCATATAAAGTCGCTCGCACGAGCAATGAACTCTTTCATCGAAAAGAATTTAATTGTTTGCACCGCCGTCGCAGCGGTGAGTAAATCGACTGCTGAAAGCGGTGTTATGCGATCACAATCGACGACAAAGATATGAAATTTAGTTCGAATTATGCGTATCGGTGTCGGTAAAAAGGATTTGGCAATGCAGTGGCGGCCGTGCGGCAAGTATGAAAAAGTATTTATTTTGCATACAAATTGCAGGAAATCCGCAGGAAAAACATATCTTTGTAATTCAATAGGGAACAAAAACAGAAAATTATGATAGCTAAAGAGAAAATCGAAAAACTGTTCGCCGAACGGTTCGGCGGGCAGAGCCGTGTCTACGCCTCTCCCGGGCGTATCAACCTGATCGGCGAACACACCGATTACAACGGCGGCTTCGTGTTCCCGGGTGCTGTGGACAAGGGTATCGTCGCAGCTGTACGACCCAATGGAACCGATCGGGTGCGCGCCTATGCCGCCGATCTGGATTCGTCGTCGGAGTTCGGTCTCGAGGAGTCCGACAAACCTGCCGAGCAGTGGGCGCACTACATATTCGGCGTGTGCCGCGAAGTGATCAAACGCGGTTTTCATATTGGCGGCTTCGATGCGGTATTTTCGGGCGATGTGCCTTTAGGTGCCGGAATGTCGTCGTCGGCAGCTTTGGAAAGCACGTTCGTATTCGCCCTCGATGATCTGTTTTCGCTCGGGATCGACAAGTTCGAAATGGCCCGCATAGGTCAGGCGACCGAACACAACTATTGCGGTGTCAACTGCGGAATTATGGACCAGTTCGCCTCCGTATTCGGCCGCAAAGGGTGCCTGATGCGTCTCGACTGCCGCTCTATGGAGTACGAGTATTTCCCGTTCGACCCCAAAGGCTACAAATTGGTGCTGCTCGACTCGCGCGTGAAACACGAGCTGGTAGGATCGCCGTACAACGACCGCCGCGCTTCGTGCGAACGTGTGGCTGCAGTGCTCGGACAGGAGTTTCTGCGCGGTGCTACGATGGAGATGCTCGATGCCGTCCGAGACCGCATTTCGGAGGAGGATTACCGCCGCGCCCGCTATGTGATAGGCGAGGAGCGCCGAGTGCTCGATGTATGCGAGGCGTTGGAGCAGGGCGATTACGAGACTGTCGGCCGGCGTATGTATCAAACCCATTGGGGTATGTCGCGCGATTATGAAGTGTCGTGCGAGGAGTTGGATTTTCTGGTCGAGCAGGCCGAAAGCTGCGGCGTGAGCGGTTCGCGCATTATGGGCGGCGGATTCGGCGGCTGTACCATAAATTTGGTGAAGGAGGAGTTGTACGATGATTTCGTCGCTGCGGCCTGCGGTGCGTTCGCCGCGAAGTACGGCCACAAGCCCGAGGTCTACGACGTGATCATTTCGGACGGCGCCCGTCGTGTGTAATTTATTAAAGTAAAAGTATATGAAACCGACACTTTTGGTTTTGGCTGCCGGAATGGGATCCCGTTACGGCGGTCTCAAGCAGCTGGATGGTCTCGGCCCCAACGGCGAGACCATAATGGATTACTCGATATTCGATGCCATCAGAGCCGGATTCGGCAAGGTGGTGTTCGTAATCCGTCGCGATTTCGAGGAGGATTTCCGTCGCAAGATTCTGTCGAAATATGAGAACCATATTTCGGTGGAGACTGTTTTTCAGTCGATCGACGATCTGCCCGAGGGCTTCACGGCTCCCGAAGGACGTACCAAACCGTGGGGAACGAATCATGCCGTTATGATGGGCGCGAAGGCTATTCGCGAGCCGTTTTTAGTGATCAATGCCGACGGCTTCTACGGTCGCGACAGCTTTGCGGTGATAGGCCGCCGGCTGGCCGAGACCGAGGGCAAGGGCGACTATTCTATGGTGGGATTCCGTGTGGGCAACACCCTTTCCGAGAGCGGAACGGTGTCGCGCGGAGTGTGCCGGACCGATGCCGGCGGATATCTCGCCGGAGTGGTGGAGCGTACCGATATCGCCCGCATCGACGGCAAGATAACCTTTACCGGCGATGACGGCGAGAAGGTGACGATAGCAGATACGACTCCGGTATCGATGAATATGTGGGGATTCACGCCCGACTATTTCGATTATTCCGAAGCTTATTTCCGCCGCTTCCTCGAGAAGAATGCCGCAAACCCCAAGGCGGAATTTTATATCCCGCTTATGGTGAACGAGTTGATAACTACCGGCCGCGCCAGCGTCAAGGTGCTCGATACCACGTCGCAGTGGTTCGGCGTAACCTATGCCGAGGACCGTCAGGGCGTGGTGGATAAGATCGCCGCCCTGATCGCCGCAGGCGAATATCCCGAAAAGCTGTTCGGTTGATCCTTTGGCAACCGCTTGATTTGAGCCGGCCGACGAAAGTCTGCCGGCTTTTTTAGGCACCGCAGTTTGCCGCGACAGGTTATGTCGGCGATTATCGTTGTAACGATGCGAGCAGCAGCCTGCGGAGGTGAGCATAGCGAGCCTTCGCCGCCCCGAGGCTGCGGCTCACGTAGTTCTAAAAGAACCGCAATTTTGTCGTGACAAATATTCGCCGCAAATCTGCGGAGCCATTACCTTTGTCGCAACAGCTCGCGCCTACCCTCCGTCCCTTGAGAGAGGACGATCGAAATTGAAAATCGCCTCCGACAGAACATGCTCTGGCGGAGGCGATATAATTAAAGGTCGGCGTTTCGCTCTGCCGGTTTCAGTGCTGCGACTGTCGGCAGAGGTCGATGCCGGTATGCTTCGATCAGTTCAAAGTCGGCAGGAAAGAGTAGTCTTTCGAGTAGTGCAGCATCTGCTCCACGTAGCTTTCAGGATATGTGATACGCACATCCACCGGCTTGCCGTCTTTCTCTACCAGCTCCATTTCGGGGTTCAGGAAGCCGCCGAAAGGCTCGATATTGAGCGCCTGATAGCGGGCGAGCACCTCTTTGTGCAGTTCGGGGTCGATCTTCACGCCGTAGTTCTCGACCAAGTCGCGACCGGCCTCGAAGTCGCCTTCGGACTTGATACGCTGCACTTCGCGGAGCATCTGTCCGAACAGATCGCGCAATTTGTGGAAATCGTTAACCACCAAGTAATGTTTGCCGTTCTGCTCCACCCACTCGATCACGTTGTCGGCGCGTCCTTTCTCGTAGCACCATTCGGCGATCATCTTGCGGTTGCGCATATGCGCCTCCTCGACGTTCTTGCCCAGCTCGATGCGGGCGTACTGCGTCATCATACCGTTTACGATATAGCTTGCGTACTGCGCCTCGGCTGCTTCGAACGAAGGCACAAGCCCCAGTTCTATCATTTTGTCGTCGCCGAGGTAGTACAGTCCGAACAGATCGGCGCGCGCCTCCTCGAGCGTCGAACCGTAATTCTTCAGCTCGCCGCCCTTGGTGCCCGGGGCCATCTGGCCCGAGCCGTGTCCGAGGCATTCGTGCAGATCGGTGTGCAGGTTGTCGGCCAGTGCGCCGTATTCGTCGATGCGGCGGCGGTCATCCTCGCGCAGGATGAACTCTTCATCGAAGCCATTGCCGCGCGCAGCCTGTTTGTAGGCGTAAGTAATGTTGTCAATGGTGACGGACTTCGAACCGTAGTCGCGGCGGATCCAGTCGGCATTGGGCAGGTTGATACCGATCGGAGTAGAGGGGTAGCAGTCGCCGCCCAGCATCGCCACATTGATCACCTTGGCCGACACGCCTTTAACGTGAGGCTTGCGGAATGCGGGATCGACAGGCGAATGATCCTCGAACCACTGGGCGTTCTTGCTGATGATCTCGGTGCGGCGGGTGGCCTCCTCATTCTTGTAGTTGACATTGCCCTCCCAAGCGGCTTTGCGGCCGAGAGGATCGCCATAGTCCTCGATGAAGCCGTTTACGAAGTCGACGGTCGAGACGGTATCCTTGACCCAAAGAATGTTGTAACGGTCAAAATCGCGCAGGTCGCCGCTGCGGTAGTAGTCGCACAGTGCGTCGATAGTCTGCCGCTCGGTCTCGGAGGCTACCTCGCCCGCCTTTCCGAGCCAGTAGAGAATACGGTCGATAGCCGCACCGTACATTCCGCCGGAACGCCAAACGCGCTCCTCGATGCGTCCTTCGGGCGTCTTTATCAATTTGGAGTTAAGACCGTAGGATATGGGTTGCGGATCGTTGTGGTCGATCATCGCAGCATAGAAATCCTCTACTTCGCGCTGCGTGACACCCTCGTAATAGTTGTTGGACGAAGCGACGATCATATCCACACCGGCGCTCTGGTCGAGACGCGAGGCGTAGAGCGTCGTGTCGAAGATAGCAGGGACGATAGCTGCCGACAGCTCCTCGCGGGTGCCGAAGTCGAGCGGCAGCGCCTCGTCGGGCGTTGCGGCGAAAAGCTGCTCGAAATACTCCTGCGAAAATTCGGGGCGGAACTTGTCGTTGCTGTAATGGTGGTGGATGCCGTTGGCAAACCATACCTTCTTGAGGTACTTCTCCAGCGCTTTCCACTCGGCGCTCTCGCGGTCGCCCTCGTATGTCGTATAGATAGCCTCAAGCGTGCGGCGGATAGCCAGATTGTATTTGAAATTCTGGTCGAACATAATGTCGCGGCCGCACTTGGCAGCCTCGCCCAAATAGTAAATGAGCAGTTTCTGCTCGAGCGGCAGCTGCTCGAAATCGGGCACCTGATAACGGATCACCTTTATGTCGTCGAAACGATCGACGATCCATCGGAAATCCTCGGCTTCGGCCGCCGGTTTTTGCTCCTGCGAACAGGAGACTAAAATCGTTGTCATCATAATCAATGTCAAAACTTTTTTCATCGCAGTTCGGATTTGTGGTTTATGCAATTTGCGGACAAATATAGCAATAAGCGAGTGCATTGCCAAATTTATAGCCAAAAGTAATTGAATTGCGAAAAATCCGGAAAAAGCATTATCTTCGTCTCATACAATAAATTGGATTACCCTCCCCATAGAAGAGTTGCGTAAACTTCAGCGCAACTTAGTCGGCGGCGCGGACTATGCACGCGTTACGTGCATTCTGGGCGAAGATATGCTTTTTAGGGGATATATCCTGACCCTGCGTTGAAAGAAGAATGTCACGGCTCTGTAGCTTGATTGAAATGCTGGTAACGTTTCTTTGTACGCTGTAAGATAATTCTTAAATAAAAGGACAATGAAAGTAAACAATGTATTGGTAAGTGCGGTGCTTCTGTTTGGTACCCTGCTGACAGCGCAGGCACAGCGTCGCAATGAGATTCAAGTCCCCAACTTGGAAGGGTATGTCACTTTGAAGTGCGATTTCCACATGCACACGGTCTTTTCGGACGGTCTGGTATGGCCTACGGTACGTGTGGACGAAGCTTATCGTGAAGGGCTGGATGCCATTTCGCTGACAGAGCACATCGAATATCGTCCTCATAAGAAGGACATCGTCTCCGATCATAACCGTTCGTTCGAACTTGCCGGCAAGAAGGCGGATGAGCTGGGTATCCTTTTGATCAGAGGCAGCGAGATTACCCGCCCCATGGCTCCGGGGCATTTCAACGCTATCTTTTTGTCCGATTCCAATCCGCTGGAACAACAGGAGTATAAAGATGCCTTTGAGGAGGCAAAGAAGCAGGGCGCGTTCTTCTTCTGGAATCATCCGGGATGGGATCGCCAGCAGCCGGACAGCACGCTGTGGTGGCCGGAGCATACGGAACTCTACAACAACGGCTGCATGCATGGCATTGAAGTGGCGAACGGCTCTCAATATATGCCCGAAGCCATCCAGTGGTGCTTGGACAAGGACCTTGCCATGATAGGAACTTCGGACATCCATCAGCCCATTCAGACCGATTATGATTTCTCGAAAGGAGAACATCGCACTATGACTTTTGTCTTTGCCAAAGAGCGCTCGCCGGAGGGAATACGCGAGGCATTGGACAATCGCCGCACCGCTGCCTATTATCGCGAGTTGTTGATAGGACGTGAGGCACTGCTTCGCCCGTTTTTCGAGAAGTGTGTGACTATAGAAGAGGTGAAGCGCACGGAGAAAAAGGTGATTTTCTCTGTGACCAACACGACCGATCTCGTACTGCACTTGAAAAAGACAGCTCACGATGCCCGTCTGGTCTATTTCCGCACCATGACATTGAAGCCGCATACGCGTTACAGCATTGCGGTGGAGCTGACGGACGGCATCAAAGGAGGAGACTGCAACTTCGAGGTGACCAACTTTGTAGTGGCGCCGGGCAAGGGGTTGGACTATACTATTAAGTTATAGCATACACAGGAGCTAAGTTATAAGAAGTTAAGCCGATACTTTGAAAACAGATTTTTTAAGAGCTGTAAGCAGGAGTATCGGCTTGACTCCTTTGACTTTTTTGTAGTAGAGGTTTGCGCCTTTCACAATTCACATTCATCCCTTCATCGTTCCTTTCCGCTTAAATGAAAATAACCGCCTGAAAGGACATTTGAAATGAGGGAATGTCGGTAGGTGCTCATTCGTAAATATCTATATATCAATGCTTTCAGGTAGAATGAAAAAGATGAACGTAAAATTCGGCAAGCACACTTGCTTATCACATCCAAAAGAAGATATTCATATCGTGTTGACACGAAATTAACAGAATGCAATACAATGAATTAATAGGCTGTTATACAGGATAATAATTTCTTATTTCAGCCGGACTACTTCGCCTATCATAGGCATCAACACGTTCAATGAGTCTTTCTCTTTCAGATTCATGGCATTCTTCAGCGGTTCGTCCCAGCGGTGTCTCGCCAAAGCATATTTGGAATGATGGACAGTCAGGATTTTTTCTGCATTCAAGTCCCTTGCCGCTTGCCCCAGATATTGGGGCATGGTGTGGATATATTTCCAATCTTCGTTATACTGCCCGTTTTCCAATATGGCAAGGTCAATACTGAGATATTGCCTGCCTATTTCGGCAAAATGCGTATCATATCCGCTATCACCACCCATATAAATCTTCTGCGAAGGGGTTTCGATAAGGAAAGAGGCCCACAACGTCTGGTTTGCTTTCAACGAACGGCCCGAAAAATGTCGGGCGGGCAGGCAATGAAGCATAAATCCCTCATCCAGTACAACTTTCTCAAACCAATCCAACTCCACCATGGATGATTTGTCGAATCCCCAATACTCGAAATGTTCACCTACCCCCAAGGGGCAGACCACCTTACCTACCCTGTTTTTCAGCTGCATCACCGTCTCATAATCCAAATGGTCCCAATGGTCATGAGATATCACAAGATAATCGATCTCCGGCATATCGGCAGGCTTGTAGGCATCAGTCCCCTTGAACGGCTTGTTTACAAATGAAACCGGAGAAGCCATACAAAATACGGGGTCTGCCAATATACGCTTTCCGTCTATCTGGATAAAATAGGATGAATGTCCGAACCATACCAATATATTCTCGTCCTTGCTTATCTTGCTGAGGTCCGTCTTTATAACCGGAATCTCTGTTTCAGGACGCAAATCGGCTTCTTTCTTGAACAAGAATCCCCAGAAAGCACCCAAACGCCCTTTTGGGGAAGTCACCATCACCGTACTGTCCAGATTCCGGAATTCGCCGTCTCTGTAATGAGGCGACTTCTTTATCCTCTCCAACCGCTCACCCTGAGGAGTCCTCCCAAAACTCGGCTGGTTGACAAAAACAAATCCTGCTATGACCGCCACAGCCACAATACCCACCATAATGCCAACTATCATACGTGTCATTTTCTATGAATTCATATTCAATGAAGCTACATTTGCAGCTGCAAATATAGCCGAATTGTTTTAAATCACTATCTTCGCATCCGATTTACGAAATCAACACAATAATTATTGTCAAATAGGGGTATATTGCAAGCATTATTTCACACCCAATTATACAGGCCGAGAAGTGCCAAAAGCCGATACTTGCAACTTTTTATGACGAAATATTCCATTTTTCGATGTATTTTGGCAATCGTTTCGTATCTTTGTAAGTAGATTTAGTATAGTATGGATATTTTTCTGGCCGTAGCGGCGATAGTTTTGTCTATTGCCGGATTGGCGGGTTGCATCATACCGATGCTGCCCGGGCCGCCGATCAGTTATGTGGCGATGCTGCTGGCAGCCTGTATGACAGGCTCGTCGCTCACGGGCGTGTCGCTCGTGACATTTCTGCTCGTCACCGTCGCCGTCACCGCTGCCGACTATTTCCTGCCTGCTTGGCTGGCACGCCGTTTCGGAGGCTCGCGCGCAGGCGTTACCGGTGCCACGGTGGGTATGATAGCCGGATTTTTCATATTGCCGCCGGTGGGCATCGTGCTGTGCCCGTTTATCGGTGCTGTGATCGGCGAGCTGCTCGTGGACCGCGAAAATACGGCCCGGGCAATCCGTGTCGGCTTCGGCGCCTTTCTCTCTTTCATCGTCGGCACCGGAATCAAGCTGGCCGCATCGGTGGCGATGCTCGTGTATATTTGGTACGACGTGGCTTCGGTAATTAAAGGCCTTTGGTCGTGAGTGTGTATTATCACCAAAAACAACATATTATGAAGAAAACCATTTTATCGATGATTCTGTCGGCGGCGTTGCTGCTGTCGTCGTGCGGATCGAAGTACGCTTACGAAAGCGTCGCCGGAGATCCCATGCAGACACGTATCTACACGCTTGACAACGGTCTGAAGGTTTACATGTCAGTCAATCGCGAAACTCCGCGCATACAGACATATATCGCTGTACGTGTGGGCGGTAAGAACGACCCGAGCGAAACCACCGGTTTGGCTCACTACTTCGAGCACTTGATGTTCAAGGGTTCGACCCACTTCGGCACCACCGATTACGAGGCCGAGAAACCTCTGCTCGACGAGATCGAACGCCTGTTCGAGGTCTATCGCCAGACCACCGACGAGGCGGAGCGCAAGGCGATCTACCGTCAGATCGACTCGGTGAGCTACGAGGCCTCGAAATTGGCCATTCCCAACGAGTACGACAAGTTGATGGCGACTATCGGCGCACAGGGCACCAATGCCTACACCGGTTTCGACCAGACGGTATACGTCGAGGATATCCCCTCGAATCAGGTCGAAAACTGGCTGCGCATCGAGGCCGATCGCTTCAAGAATATGGTTATCCGCGGCTTCCATACCGAGCTGGAGACCATTTACGAGGAGAAGAATATGTCGCTCACCCGCGATTCCCGCAAGGTGTACGAGGCGCTGAATGCCGCCCTGTTCCCCAATCACCCCTACGGCAAGCAGACGGTGCTCGGCACTCAGGAGCACCTGAAGAACCCCTCGATTACCAACGTGAAGATGTATCACGACCAGTACTACGTGCCCAACAATATGGCGATATGCCTTTCGGGCGATTTCGATCCTGAGCAGATGATTGCGCTGATCGACAAGTACTTCGGCGATATGCAGCCCAATGAAAACCTGCCCAAGCTCGAGTTCGAGCCTGAGCAGCCCATCACTGAGCCGGTCGTTAAGGAGGTTTGGGGTCTCGATGCCGCCAATGTTGCTATCGGCTGGCGTTTGGGCGGTGCCGCATCGGAGGACAACGACATAGCGCAGCTGCTCGGCGGCCTGCTCTATAACGGTCAGGCCGGTTTGATCGACCTCGATCTGAACCAGCAGCAGAAGGTGCTTGGCGCCTACGGATATCCGGCTATGTCGGCCGATTACGGCTATCTGCAGCTTGCAGGCCGTCCCAAGGCGGGACAGTCGCTCGAGGAGGTTCGCGACCTGCTACTCGGCGAGGTGGCCAAACTGCGTGCCGGCGACTTCGACGAAGCGCTGCTCGAGGCTACGATTAACAACTACAAGGCTCAGATGATGAGTGTAATGGATTCGAACGACGGCCGTGCCGATATGTTCGTCAGCGCATTTATCAACGGTGAGGACTGGAAGGACGAAGTCGAGTTCCTCGATCGCCTCGGCCATATCACCAAGGAGGATATCGTTCGTTTCGCCAACGAGAAATTGGGCGAGAACAACTACGCTATCGTCTACAAGCGTGAAGGCAAGGATCCCAACGAGCAGAAGATTTCGAAGCCTGAGATCACTCCGATCGTGACCAACCGCGATGCACAGAGCGACTTTATCAAGGAGATCGCCGCCACTGCAGTAGCTCCGATCGAACCCCGTTTCGTCGATTTCGACAAGGATATGAGCCGCTTGGAAGGTCCGTCAGGCCTCGAGGTGCTCTACAAGCGCAACGAGACCAACGGCCTGTTCACGCTCCGCTATATGTTCGAGACCGGCACCGATGTCGATCCCGAGCTGGGCTA
>CAYYUW010000098.1:0-2127 GCA_964474985.1 uncultured Alistipes sp.
GATCGAGGCATACAAACTGTCGGCTGCAGCGGTAATCGAAAACAGCACCATAACGCAGCGCACGGTGGACGATCGGATCGAGGTGCGCTTTTCCTATATGGCGATGAACGAAGTAATGCGCGTGGTGAAGGAGATGCAGCCGCAGATCGTGGAGCAGAATTTCGACAACCTCTGCACGATGACGCTGCAGATGCGCCGCAGCCGCACAGGCGAGCTGCTCGCGCGGATAGACAAAGTCGACGGCGCAACCGCCGAAATTATGACAAAAAACTAATGAACAAAAATATGGCGAAGAAGAGTCTTATTTCAATTACCGATCTCACCAAGGAAGAGATCGTACGCATCACCGAGCTGGCCGCCTATTTCGAGGCTCACCCCTACGAGCCGCTGCTCGACGGACGTGTCATAGCATCGTTGTTTTTCGAGCCTTCGACCCGCACCCGACTCAGTTTCGAGAGCGCTATCAACCGGTTGGGCGCCCGCGTGATAGGTTTTTCGGATACGGCCAACACAAGCGTATCGAAAGGCGAAACCTTCCACGACACCATACAGGTGATAAGCAACTATTGCGATATGATCGTTATGCGCCACTCGTTAGAGGGAGCGCCGCGCTATGCCAGCGAGATATCGAAAGTGCCTATCGTAAATGCCGGCGACGGCGCCAATCAGCACCCCTCGCAGACGCTTCTCGATCTCTACTCGATCAAAAAGACGCAGGGCCGATTAGACGATATCAACATCGTAATGGTCGGCGACCTGAAGTACGGCCGCACGGTGCATTCACTGCTGCAGGCGCTGTCACACTTCCGCGCCCACTTCACCTTCGTCGCCCCGCCAGAATTGCGCATGCCCGACGAGTACAAGCAATTCCTGCACGACAAAGGTCTGAGTTTCACCGAAACCACCGAAATCGGTGACGCCATACGCAATGCCGACATAGTATATATGACCCGCGTGCAGCGCGAGCGTTTCACCGACCCCATGGAGTATGAACGTGTGAAGAATGTCTATGTTCTGAAGAACTCGATGCTCGAGGGCACCAAGGACACGATGCGGATACTGCACCCGCTGCCCCGCGTAGGCGAGATCGACCCCGATGTAGACGCCAACCCGAAGGCATACTACTTCAACCAAACCGAAAACGGAGTATATACCCGTATGGCAATCATAAGTTATTTGTTAGGCGTAAAAAAATAAGAAGCTATGGCACACGATAAGATAATGGAAGTACGCGCCATCGAGAATGGAACGGTAATAGACCACATACCCTCGGACGCTCTGTTCAAGATCATCAGCATAATGCAACTCAGCAACGCACCGCAGCGCATCACGTTCGGTATGAACCTTGAGAGCAAGCAGATGGGCAGCAAGGCGATCATAAAGATCAACGACCGCTATTGTCAGGATGATGAAATCAACCGTATTGCGTTGGTGGCCCCGATGGCTATAGTAAACAAGATCAAGAATTTCGAGGTTATCGAGAAACGCAAGGTCACGGTGCCGGAGCATATCGAGGGATTTGTGCGCTGCGTCAACCCCAAGTGCATCACCAACAACGAACCCGTCCGCACGGCATTCGACGTTATCCGCCGCGACGGCCATATCGCCCTCCGCTGCCGCTACTGCGAGAAGATCACCTTGCAGGAGCACATGGAGTTGATAAAATAACGCCTCCCACGGCCGTCAGCACGCGTACGGTGCGGCGGACTGCTTGCATTTTCGGCGAGGCAACCGACAAAACCGAATGATGACAGAAAAGAAGGATCGAATATATATAGAAGGTGCAAGGGTACACAACCTTAAAAATATTACTCTCTCGATTCCGCACAACCGGCTGGTGGTAATCACCGGACTGTCCGGATCGGGCAAATCGACATTGGCTTTCGACACCATATTCGCAGAAGGACAAAGGCGCTATGTCGAAAGTCTGTCGGCTTATGCGCGTCAGTTTCTCGGGCGCATCGAGAAGCCCGATGCAGACCGTATAACCGGCATTGCTCCGGCCATAGCTATCGAACAAAAGGTCTCTACGCGCAATCCGCGCTCGACGGTCGGCACGACGACCGAGATTTACGACTATCTCAAGCTGCTTTTCGCCCGCATCGGCCGCACATACTCGCCGGTATC
>CAYYUW010000099.1:0-29092 GCA_964474985.1 uncultured Alistipes sp.
ATACGAGACTGTGCTCGGCTGGGCAGGCCGCGAGCTGGGTCTGAAGTTCGCAACGCCGATCTTCGACGGTGCATCGCTCGACCAGATCAACGAGTATACCGACAAGGCTGGCGTTCCCCGCAGCGGCCGCACCTATCTGTACGACGGCGGCACGGGCGAGCGTTTCGACCAGCCGGCTACCGTGGGTGTGATCTATATGCTGAAGCTCGGCCACATGATCGACGACAAGATGCACGCCCGTTCGATAGGCCCGTACTCTTTGATTACGCAGCAGCCGCTGGGCGGTAAGGCTCAGTTCGGCGGTCAGCGTTTCGGTGAGATGGAGGTTTGGGCGCTGGAGGCTTTCGGCGCAGCCAATATCCTTCAGGAGATCCTGACTATCAAGTCCGACGATGTTATGGGACGTGCCAAGGCATACGAGGCTATCGTCAAGGGCGACAACCTGCCGCCTGCAGGCATCCCCGAGTCGCTGAACGTGCTGCTGCATGAGCTGCGCGGTTTGGCGCTGAGCGTGAAACTCGATTGAAAAGTCGGTTTACTAAACGGATAAAAAATAAAAGAGAGCAAATATGTCATTCAATAAAGACAATAAGAGTACGAACTTCAACCGGATCACCATCGGACTGGCATCGCCCGAGGAGATTCTCGAAAACTCGAGCGGCGAGGTGCTCAAACCCGAGACCATCAACTATCGAACCTACAAACCCGAGCGCGATGGTCTGTTCTGCGAGCGTATCTTCGGTCCGGTGAAGGACTACGAATGCCACTGCGGCAAGTACAAGCGTATCCGTTACAAGGGCATCGTCTGCGACCGGTGCGGCGTCGAGGTCACCGAGAAGAAGGTGCGCCGCGAGCGCATGGGCCACATCTCGTTAGTGGTTCCGGTCGTACATATATGGTACTTCAAGTCGCTGCCCTCGAAAATCGGCTACCTGTTGGGCATCCCCTCGAAGAAACTCGAGGCGATCATCTACTACGAGCGCTACGTTGTCATTCAGGCCGGTGCGGCCGCATCGCAGGGCATCGAGAAGCTGCAGACGCTGGCCGAGAAGGAGTATTTGGATGTGCTGGCGGCTCTGCCGAAGGGCAACCAGTCTTTGGACGACAGCGACCCCAACAAGTTCATCGCGCAGATGGGTGCCGAGGCTATCTACACCCTGCTGCAGCAGGTCGACCTCGACTCCATGTCGTACGCGCTGCGCCACAAGGCCAGCACCGAGACTTCGCAGCAGCGCAAGAGCGAGGCTCTGAAGTGCCTGAACGTCATCGAGTCGTTCCGCGCCTCGAAGGGCGTGAACAAACCCGAGTGGATGGTGCTTAAGGTGATCCCCGTGATCCCGCCCGAGCTGCGCCCGCTGGTTCCGTTGGACGGCGGCCGTTTCGCCACCTCCGACCTGAACGATCTTTATCGCCGCGTCATCATTCGTAACAACCGTCTGAAGAGGCTTATCGAGATCAAGGCTCCCGAGGTGATCCTGCGCAACGAGAAGCGTATGCTGCAGGAGGCTGTCGACTCGCTGTTCGACAACTCGCGCAAGAGCAACGCCGTGAAGACCGAGAGCAACCGCCCGCTCAAGTCGCTGAGCGACTCGCTGAAGGGCAAGCAGGGACGCTTCCGTCAGAATCTGCTCGGTAAGCGTGTCGACTACTCGGCGCGTTCGGTCATCGTCGTAGGTCCCGAGCTGAGGATGCACGAGATGGGTATTCCGAAGGATATGGCGGCCGAGCTGTACAAGCCGTTCATCATCCGCAAGCTCATCGAGCGCGGCGTCGTCAAGACCGTTAAATCCGCAAAGAAGATCATAGACCGCAAGGATCCTGTCATTTGGGATATTTTGGAGAATGTCATCAAGGGTCACCCCGTGTTGATGAACCGTGCCCCGACGCTTCACCGTTTGGGTATTCAGGCTTTCCAGCCCAAACTTATAGAGGGCAAGGCAATGCAGTTGCACCCGTTGGCATGTACGGCTTTCAACGCCGACTTCGACGGTGACCAGATGGCCGTGCACCTGCCGCTGGGCAATGCCGCCATTTTGGAGGCGCAGATGCTGATGCTCGGTTCGCACAACGTCCTCAATCCCGCCAACGGCGCACCTATTACCGTGCCGTCGCAGGATATGGTGCTCGGTCTGTACTATATCACCAAGCCCAAGGCCGGCGTCAAGGGCGAGGGACTGGTGTTCTACGGTCCTGAGGAGGCAATTATCGCCTACAACGAGGGCCGTGCCGATTTGCACGCCAAGGTGCGCTGTATGGTCGACGATATCGACGCCGAGGGCAACCCGATCCGCGAACTGAAGGAGACCACCATCGGCCGAATTATGTTCAATCAGGTGGTGCCCAAGGAGGTCGGCTATATCAACGAGCTGCTGACCAAGCGTTCGCTGCGCGATATCATTGCCGTGGTGATGAAGAAGGCCGGTGCCGACAAGGTGGCCGACTTCCTCGACGACATCAAGTCGATGGGTTACCAGATGGCATTCCGCGGCGGTCTGTCGTTTAACCTCGACGCCGTGATTATCCCCAAGGAGAAGCAGGAGCTTGTGCAGAAGGGCTACCAAATGGCCGACGATATCGCCGAGAGCTACAATATGGGTCTTATCACCAACAACGAGCGATACAATCAGGTCATCGACGTGTGGACCAAGATCAACAACGAGCTGACCAAGGCCGTGACCAAGACTCTGACCGAAGATATGCAGGGCTTCAATCCGGTGTATATGATGCTGGATTCCGGCGCCCGCGGTTCCAAGGAGCAGATCCGTCAGCTGAGCGGTATGCGTGGCCTGATGGCCAAGCCGCAGAAGAGCGGTGCTGAAGGCGGTCAGGTCATCGAGAATCCTATCCTCTCGAACTTCAAGGAGGGTCTGTCGGTGCTCGAGTACTTCATCTCCACCCACGGTGCCCGCAAGGGTCTTGCCGATACCGCACTTAAGACGGCCGATGCCGGTTATCTGACCCGCCGTCTGGTCGATGTGGCTCAGGATGTCATTATCAACGAGGAGGATTGCGGCACGCTGCGCGGTTTGGTGGCTACGGCTATCAAGAAGAACGAGGATGTCGTGCAGACGCTCTACGAGCGCATTTTGGGCCGTACTGCCCTGAACGACGTCTACCACCCCATTACGGGCGAGTTGATCGTTGCGGCCGGTGAGGAGATTACCGAGCCGATTGCCGAGGCGATCGAGAAGTCGCCGCTGGAGCAGGTCGAGATCCGTTCGGTGCTCACCTGCGAGGCGCGCCACGGCGTCTGCGCCAAGTGCTACGGCCGAAATTTGGCTACGGCGCGTATGGTGCAGAAGGGCGAAGTGGTCGGCGTGATCGCGGCACAGTCTATCGGCGAGCCGGGTACTCAGCTGACACTGCGTACGTTCCACGTCGGCGGTGTCGCGGGCGGTACCACCGTCGAGACCAATGTGGTCTCGAAGTACGAGGGCCGCTTGGAGATCGACGAGCTGAAGACCGTCCGCAGCAAGAACGACAAGGGCGAGGCTATCGATGTGGTTATCAGCCGCCAGTCGGAGTTCCGCATCGTCAACCCCACCACCGACATAACGCTCTATACCCACAACCTGCCCTATGGCGCCACGCTGTTCATGAAGGATGGCGACGAGGTGAAGAAGGGCGATTTGATTTGCGAGTGGGATCCTTACAACGCCGTGATCATCTCGGAGTTCGAGGGTAAGGTCGCCTTCGAGAATGTCATCGAGGGTACAACCTACCGCGAGGAGTCCGACGAGCAGACCGGTCTGCGCGAGAAGGTGGTCATCGAGTCCAAGGACAAGAACAAGAACCCTGTCATCAAGATTCTGGACAAGAGCGGAGTCGAGCAGAAGCAGTACAACCTGCCTGTGTCGGCGCACATCGTGGTGAAGGAGAACGCCAAGATCAAGGCGGGCGATATCCTTATCAAGATACCGCGTGTTGTTGGCAAGGCGGGCGATATCACCGGCGGTCTGCCGCGTGTCACCGAGCTGTTCGAGGCGCGCAATCCGTCGAACCCCGCAATCGTTTCGGAGATCGACGGCGAGATCTCGTTCGGCAAGATCAAGCGCGGTAACCGCGAGATCGTCGTGACCTCGAGGGACGGCGATGTGAAGAAGTATTTGGTGCCCCTGTCGCGTCAGATACTGGTTCAGGAGAACGACTACGTCAAGGCCGGTATGGCTCTGTCCGACGGCGCCATTACCCCGAGCGACATCCTGCGCATCCTCGGTCCCACCAAGGTTCAGGAGTACATTGTCAACGAGGTTCAGGACGTTTACCGTATGCAGGGCGTGAAGATCAACGACAAGCACTTCGAGGTGATCGTAAGTCAGATGATGAACAAGGTTCAGATCGACGACCCGGGCGATACCCGCTTCTTCGAGAATCAGATCGTGGACAAGTGGGAGTTCATGGAGGTCAACGACGAGCTGTACGACAAGACCGTCGTTACAGATGCCGGCGACTCCACGGAGGTTCAGCCCGGACAGATCATTACCGTGCGCAAGCTGCGCGATATCAATTCGGTGCTCAAGCGCAAGGATATGAAACCCGTCGAGGTGCGCGATATCGTGCCCGCAACGTCGAGTCAGATACTTCAGGGTATCACCCGCGCGGCATTGCAGACGTCGAGCTTTATGTCCGCCGCATCGTTCCAAGAGACCACCAAGGTGCTCAACGAGGCTGCGATTATGGCCAAGAGCGATCCTTTGGCAAACCTCAAGGAGAACGTCATCTGCGGTCATCTGATACCGGCCGGTACGGGTATGCGCGACTACGACAATTTGGTTGTCGGCTCGAAAGAGGAGTACGACCAGCTGTCGTCGGCACGATAGTGCAGGCTGCAATAAGAAAAATAGGTTGTTCGAAAGGACAACCTATTTTTTTTGTGCCTTTTGTCCCGTCCTGAAATAGCGTTACACAAAAAAAGTAAATGTTATGAAAGCAGGTGAAAACAGTACTCGTTAAGCCTGAGGAGGATCGCCGTGTTGAGGCCTAACCCCTGTATTTTGGCCGAAAATGTACCGAAAATATGAAAATACCGCTCCAAGCGCTTGGTATTCGAAAATAAATTCCTATATTTAGGGTCGTGAAAATCGAAACTAAAACTTAATACCTCAAGTGCAATGAAAAACTATTCAACAAAAGAGATTAAGAACGTCGTTCTTATCGGTGCGCCCGGCTCTGGGAAAACCACCCTCGCCGAGGCTATGGCTTACGAAGGCAAGGTCATCGACCGCCGCGGAACCATCGAGGGTGAAAATACCATTTCGGACAATACCGACATTGAACACGAATACAAACGCTCCATCTACTCCACCATTCTTTTCTCGGAGTTCATGGGTCGCAAGCTCAATATAATCGACACCCCGGGATCGGACGACTTCTGCGGCAGCCTCTTCTCGGCATTCAAGGTGGCCGATGTGGGATTGATGGTGATCAACGCCGCCGAGGGCTTCGAGGCCGGCACCGAGATTCAGGCGCGCTATGCCCATACGCTCAACAAGCCCGTCATCGCTATAGTGAACAAGCTCGATGCCGATAACGCCAACTGGGAGGATACGATCGACAGCATCGCCGCAGCATCGCGCGTAAAATCCGTGATCGTGCAGTATCCCGTGAACCCGGGTCCGTCATTCGATTCGTTCATCGACGTGCTGATGATGAAGATGTACCGCTTCAAGGACGAGAACGGCACCCGCGAGGAGCTGGAGATTCCCGCCGAGGAGATGGAGCGCGCCAAGGAGCTGAACCAGATTTTGGTCGAGGCGGCTGCTGAAAACGACGAAGCCCTTATGGAGCTTTATTTCGAGAAGGGCACCCTGACGCAGGACGAGATGCGCAGCGGCCTGAAGCTTGGCGTCGCCAAGCGCGACTGTATGCCAGTATTCTGCGCATCGGCCAAGCGCGATATCGGCTCGAAGCGTATTATGGAGTTCATAATCAACGTGGCCCCGGGTCCTTCGACTGCTCCCAACTTCCTCGCTACCGACGGTGCCGAGATCGAGGCCGACGAGAACGGACAGACCGTAGTATTCGTATTCAAGAGCCAGATGGAACAGCATTTGGGTGAAATAAGCTACTTCCGTGTTATCCGCGGCAAGATAACCGAGGGTATGGAGCTTGTCAACAGCCGCACGGGCAACAAGGAGAAGGTTTCGCAGCTGTTCGCCGTAGCGGGCAAGAACCGTATCAAGGTTACCGAACTGGCTGCCGGCGATATCGGCTGCACGGTCAAGCTGAAGGCTACCCGCACCTGCGATACGCTGTCGGCACCCTCGACACCGGTCGAGGTCGAGCCGATCGTATTCCCTGAGCCGCGTTATCGTGCCGCCGTCAAGGCCGCCAAGACGGGTGAGGACGAGAAGTTGGGCGAGCTGCTCAACAAGGCCAAGTACGAAGACCCGACGATTTTGGTCGAGTATTCGAAGGAACTGAAGCAGACTATCATTCAGGGTCAGGGCGAACATCACCTCAATATACTCAAATACCGTCTGGCCACCGAGAACAAGATGGAAATAGAGTACCTCGCGCCGCGCATTCCCTATCGCGAGACCATTACCAAGGTGGCTCAGGCCGACTATCGCCACAAGAAGCAGTCGGGCGGTGCCGGACAGTTCGGCGAGGTGCATATGGTCATCGAGCCTTACTACGAGGGTATGCCCGAGCCTACGAAATACAAGGTCGCCGGCAAGGAGATCACAGTCAATGTCAAGGGCAAGGAGGAGTATACGCTCGAGTGGGGCGGCAAACTCCAGTACTACAACTCGGTTGTAGGCGGCGCTATCGACGCGCGCTTTATGCCGGCTATCCTTAAGGGTATTATGGAGAAGATGACCGAAGGCCCGCTGACCGGTTCGTATGCCCGCGATATACGCGTGGTTATCTACGACGGCAAGATGCACCCTGTGGATTCGAACGAAATCTCGTTCAAACTGGCTGCCCGCAACGCATTCAAGGAGGCGTTCCGCAATGCCGGCCCGAAGATTATGGAGCCTATTTACAGTGTCGAGGTCCTCGTGCCGAGCGACCGTATGGGCGACGTAATGAGCGACCTGCAGAACCGCCGCGCCATCATCGAGGGTATGTCCTCGGAGCACGGTCTGGATCGTCTGAATGCCCGCGTGCCACTGGCCGAGCTGTACCGCTACTCGACCACGCTGTCGTCGCTGACCAACGGCCGTGCGACCTACACGATGAAGTTCGCTTCGTACGAGCAGGTGCCCGCCGATGTTCAGGACAAACTGCTGAAGGCCTATACCGACGAGGACGAGGATTAATCCCGCCGGCAAAAATGCAAAAGAGCCGCCCCGTTGCTGGGGCGGCTCTTTTGTGCCATTGTTCGAACCGGCTACCTCTTCCGCACCACGTAGAGGTGGTCTGCCGGCAGGGCGTAGAGGCGGCGCTCCTGCTCGGTGAGGTGCGATGCGTAGTCGATATCCTCGACCTCGAAGCCGGCGCTGCGCAGCCTGTCGGCATAGTCGCGGCCGTAGATGCGCCGGTGGTCATACTGCCCGAAGATGCGGGTGCGCTCTTTGGGATCGGTTATGGTGTCGTCCTCGAAGGTTTCGGCGCGGTCGAGATCGACGGGCGACAGCATAACACCCCAGCCGCCGCGCCGCATTACGCGGTACATCTCCTTCAGGGCTAACCTGTCGTCGGCGACGTGTTCGAGAATATGGTTGCAGAATATTACGTCGAACGATTCGTCCTCGAGCGGGATCGACTGAATGTCGAAATGCAGGTCGGCCAGCGGACTCTCGAGGTCGGCCGTGACGTAATCCGCCGGCCGGTGGCTGTAGGCTCGGGTGAGGTGGCGCATCAGGCATACCTCGGGGGCTACGTGCAGCAGGCGGGGCAGCTGCTCGAACAGGCCGCTTTCGCGCTGAAGCCACAGCCACAACAGGCGGTGCCTCTCTAATGAAAGGCATCGGGGACACAGCGCATCGGCTCGCGAGACGACATACCCGTAGGGCAGGAACTTGCGGCGACGGGTCCCGCATACGGGGCAGCGGCGGCCGCGCCCGAGGTAGAAAAGTCCCAGCAGCGGCACCGCCCAACCGGCCATACGCTGCAGAATGCTGCGCGGCACGGCGTTGAGGATGACTCGTATAAGCCGTTTCACCGCTGCTCGGCCTCCTCGCCCGATCCGAGCACTTCGGCCACGTCGCGTTCAGCCTTGTAGAGACGTTCCTTGCACTGTGCGATAAGTTCCGTAGCACGCTTGACCTCTGCGGCGAGCGTATCCACGTCCATCTGCTGAGTGTTGAACCGGTCGAGTATGCGTTCCACTTCGGCTATGGATTCCGAATAGGATAACTTTTTGTCAGTCTTTGCCATTGTCTATAATTTTCGCATTCAATTCACCTTTTGCCAACCGTATCGATACGGTATCGCCGGCATCTACCTGTGCGGCGTCGCTTACGGCGTGGCCGCCGAAGCTCACCACCGCAAACCCGAGCGCCATAATACGTTGCGGGTCGTGACCCGCGGTCAGCTGCTCCAATGTCGCGAGCTTCTCCCGCTGCGACTCGAGAAACAGCCTCGACCGCAGGCGTATGCCCTCCTCGGCACGTCGGGTGCGGTTGAGCTGGTTGACGAGCATCGCTCCGCTGAGGCGGAACAGCTCGCCGGACATACGTTCGAGCGTCAGCTCTAACCGGCGGGTCGCCGCTGTGGCCCGTGCCGCAAGCATAGCGCCGTCGCGCTCGAGACGCTGCCGCGCGGAGAGAAGTGCGGCCTTGCAGCAGGTGTACAGGGCTTCGCTTTGGCGATCGAGCAGGGCGTCCACCGTCGCGAGCTGCTCGACGATCCACGCCGCTACGGCTGTGGGGGTCTTGAGTTTGAGCGCCGCGACCATATCGGCCACGCTTTCGTCTTTGTCGTGCCCGATGCCGGTTATGACGGGCAGTGGAAACTGCGCCAAGTGGGCGCACAGACGGTAGGAGTTGAAGCAGGCCAAGTCGCTCTGCGAGCCGCCGCCGCGGATAACCACGACGATATCGAAGTCGTCAGCCCGCTCGGCTACACGTTCCAGCGCCTCGACGATCGACTCCTCGGCGCCATGCCCCTGCATAAACGCATCGAAAAGCTCGGTATCGATGCGATAGGGCGAACGCGCCAGCTCCTTGCAGAAGTCGCGGTATCCGGCGGCGCTGGCACTCGACACCACCGCTATGCGCTGGGGCGCGGGCGGAATCGTCAGCTCGCGGTTCATATCCCACACGCCGTCCTGCTGCAGGCGGGCTATGGTCTGCTGCCGCTGCTGCTCCCAGTCGCCGAGGGTATAGTTCGGGTCGATATCCTGAATCTGGAGCGAAAACCCGTACAGTTCGTGAAACGAGACCGTTACACGCAGCAGCACCTTCAGCCCCACCTCGAGCCGCCGGCCGGTTGCGGAGCTGAAATATGCGTCTATCCGTCCGTAGAGGCTGCGCCATATTACCGCCGAGGCCTTGGCGCAGGGCACGCCGTTTGAACCGCCCTTCTCGACCAGCTCCAAAAAGCAGTGGCCGGAGTAGTTCACCTTCAACTCCGAAATCTCGGCGGCTACCCATACCGGCAGCGGGAACGCCTCGCCGAGACGCGCCTTGACCGCCAGCTGCAACTCCCGCAGCGAATAATGCCTTGTCTGCTCCATATCAGTAATAAATGCAAAGATATGATTTTTATGCTTATCGGCAAAATTGTGCGTGGGCGGTTGACTCCGCACTACTCGGCAATGCTCAAATAAATTTGGCATTGCTCTCGCTTATTCGTATCTTTGCACCGAGAAACAATACGCTTATGGCAGACAATACAATACTTACGCGCCTCGACGGCCTGAAGCTCAAGTACGAGGAGATGGGACAGCAGATGACCGATCCCGAGGTGATCGCCGACGTCAAGCGTTTCATTCAGCTCAACAAGGAGTACAAGGAGTTGGAGCCGATCATCGAGGCGAGCGAGCGTTATCGCACTGCGATAGCCAACTTGCAGGAAGCCAAGGATGTTCTGGTCAACGAGAAGGACGAGGAGTTTCGGGAGATGGCCCGCGGCGAGATTGCGGAGCTTGAGCCGCAGATAGCGGCGCTCGAGGAGCAGATCAAGCTGTTGCTCATACCGAAGGATCCGCAGGACGACAAGAACGCTATCGTGGAGATTCGCGGCGGCACGGGCGGTGACGAAGCGGCCATATTCGCCGGCGACCTGCTGCGTATGTATACCAAATATATCGAGAGCAAGGGCTGGAAGTACGAGATCAACTCTTTCAGCGAAGGTGCTGCGGGCGGATACAAGGAGGTCGTGATGAAGGTTACCGGCTCGGGCGTCTACGGAACGCTCAAGTACGAGTCGGGCGTTCACCGCGTGCAGCGCGTGCCGCAGACCGAGACTCAGGGGCGTGTGCATACCTCGGCGGCGTCGGTGGCCGTGCTGCCTGAGGCCGAGGAGTTCGATGTCGAGATCTCGATGAACGATATCCGCAAGGATATATTCTGCGCCTCCGGCCCGGGTGGACAGTCGGTCAATACCACCTATTCGGCCATTCGTCTGACACATATCCCTACGGGTATCGTCGTGCAGTGTCAGGACCAGAAGTCGCAGCTCAAGAATTTCGACAAGGCATTCGAGGAGTTGCGTACCCGTGTGTTCAACCTCGAGTACTCGAAGTATCTCGACGAGATAGCCTCCAAACGCAAAACTATGGTCTCGACCGGCGACCGCTCGGCCAAGATCCGCACCTACAACTATCCTCAGGGCCGTATTACCGACCACCGTATCAATTATACGATATACAACCTGTCGGCATTTATGGACGGCGAGATTCAGGATGTCATCGATCATCTGATCGTGGCCGAGAACGCCGAACGCCTTAAGGAGAGCGAACTGTAGCCGTCACGCAGCTGCCGGCCTGCATCAATGAAAACCGCCCCTGTCGGAATCATCTCCGGCGGGGGCGGAATCTTTCTCCGGACTCTCAGGCGGCGTCAGAAGGGCTACCATACTATCGGTTCGCGGCCGTGGGCTTCGAGGTAGGCGTTGGCCTGCGAGAAGTGGTGGCAGCCGAAGAAGCCGCGGTAGACCGACAGCGGCGAGGGGTGTACGGCCTTGAGGATGCAGTTGCGCGAGGGGTCGGCTATGGCGCCTTTGCGTTGTGCATAGCTGCCCCAAAGCATATATACGATGTTGGCGCGTCGGGCGTCTATGGCGTGCACGACGGCATCGGTGAACTGTTCCCAGCCGTGTCCGGCGTGTGAGGCGGCCTGATGCGCCCGCACGGTCAGCACCGAGTTCAGCAGCAGTACGCCCTGCTCGGCCCAGCGGTCGAGGTTGCCGCTTACGGGTATGGGTGCGCCGGTGTCGGTGTGCACCTCTTGGAATATGTTGTTGAGCGACGGCGGAAACGGCACTCCGTCATTGACCGAGAAGCACAGCCCGTTGGCCTGTCCTTCGCCGTGATAGGGATCCTGCCCGATGATTACGACCTTGAGACGGTCGAACGGGCACTTGTCGAATGCGCGGAATATGTTGCTCCCGCGCGGGAATACGCGCGTCGAGGCGTACTCCGAGTGTACGAATCCGACCAGTTCGGCGAAATAGGGCTTTTCGAACTCTTCGGCGAGCAGCTGTTTCCAGTCTTCGGCTATTTTGACGTCCATAATATTGGTGGGGTTAGTGTTCTGTTTCGATGCGGTGGAGACAGCGGGCGAGTCCGTCGTGCCAGTCGGGCGGGACGATGCCGAACCGTTCGCGCAGTTTGCCTGTCGCGAGCAGCGAGCAGGCGGGGCGGCGTGCTGCCGTGGGGTATCCGGCTGTGTCTATGGGGCGTACGCGGCAGTCGATGCGGGCGAGGCGGAATATCTCGACGGCGAAGTCGTACCACGTGGCCGAGCCGGCGGCCGCATAGTGGAATATCTCGCCGTGCATCGACCTGTCGGCGGCCGTGTGCGGCAGTATCGCGGCTATCGCTGCGGCCAGATCGGCGGCGGCTGTCGGAGAGCCGTATTGATCGTTCACCACCTCGATTTCGGAGCGGCTTCGGCCTAACTGCAGCATCGTTTTCAGGAAGTTGTGCCCGAAGGGCGAGTAGAGCCATTGAGTGCGCAGAATGATGCCGCGGCAGCCGCTGCTGCGAATCTCCTCCTCGCCCCGCAGTTTGCTCAGACCGTAGTAGTTTACGGGCGCCGCGGCATCCTGCTCGGTGTAGGGCGAACCTTTCAGCCCGTCGAAGACGTAATCAGTCGAGATGTGTATCAGTGCCGCGTCGTGCTCGGCCGCCGCGCGGGCGAGGTTGGCCGCTCCTGTGCGGTTCACCCTGTCGGCAGCATCGCGCTCGCTCTCGGCGCGGTCTACGGCGGTGTAGGCTGCGCAGTTGATTATCACGTCGGGAGCCGTCTCGGCCACGGTGCGCTCGACGTCAGCGCGGCTGCAGATGTCGCACTGCGCCGAACCGACCGCAGCAATCTGTCCGATGCCGCTGAGCGTCAGTTGCAGTTCGTGTCCCAGTTGGCCCGAGGATCCGGTTACGAGGATTTTCATGGGTAATGTTGCATACGTGTTAACGTTCGGTAAAAATACGAAATATTTTTTGATACCTGCTCTTTTCGCGGTAACTTTGTCGTGTAAAAACAGACCGAACAGATGAAACCCATTGCATTCATTACTGCCCTGCTGTCGTTGGCCGCCACCTTTCTGCCGGCCGGAGCGGGCGCTCAGAACCAAGTTAAAAATGTGATTATGCTTATCGGCGACGGTATGGGGGCGACCCATATTTCGGCCCTGATGCTCGAGGAGCGCTACGAGCCGACCAATATGGATCGTGCCGCCTCTGCCGCCCTGATCAAGACCTATTCGGCCAATAACCGCGTGACCGATTCGGCCGCTGCCGGCACGGCACTGGCTACCGGCCACAAGACTGGCAACCACTATCTCGGTATGACGATCGAGGGCGATACGCTTGTGTCTATCCTGACCCGTGCCGAGCGCAAGGGCCTTCAGACGGGCGAAGTGGTCACCTGCCACCTCGCACACGCCACTCCTGCGGCGTTCTATGCGCATGTGCCCAATCGCAATATGAATGAGGAGATTGCACTGCAGTTCGCCTCGTCAGGCATCGATGTGGCCTTCGGCGGAGGCCGCGACTTTTTCACCTCGCGCGAGGACGGCCGCGATTTGGCTGCCGAACTTCGGAGCAGCGGCTACAGGGTCGTAGATTCGTTCGACCAGACCGCCGACATCACCGAGGGGCGTGTTGTGGGACTGTTTGCCGAGGATCATCTGCCTTCGCTCGACGAGGGGCGCGGCGACTATCTGCCGCGTGCCGCAGCCAAGGCGCTTGAGATACTTACGGCCAACTGCCGGCGCGAGAATACGGGCTTTTTCCTTATGATCGAGGGTTCGCAGATCGATTTTGTGTCGCATGAAAACGATCCCAAGGGAATTTATGCCGAGATGCTCGATTTCGACCGCACCGTAGGCGTGGCATTCGACTATGCCGACGCTCACCCGGGTACGCTGGTCGTTGTGTGCGCCGATCATGAGACGGGCGGCATCTCGATACCTTCGTGCAAGACCGACTTCACGCTGGCAGAGAGTGGTGTGGAGTATCGCTTCGGCTCCACGAGCCATACCGCCACTATGACGCCTGCGCTATTTTACGGCACCGGAGCCAAGGAGTTCTCCGGCATAATGGACAATACCCAGCTCAGCCGCCGCATCGCGGAGCTTTTGGGCGTGCCCGAACAGTAGCCGCCGCTACAGCAAATGATAAATCCCTCCCGACAAGGAGGGATTTTTTTGTCTGCAGCCGGTCTATTCGAACAGCCTTATGCAGACCGGCCGGCTCAGGGCGATACGCCGCTCGGGCAGCAGCGTGAGCAGACCGGACCGGACGTCGCGCGCGTATATGTCTATGGCATTGTCGTCGCGACAGGCCGCGAGCAGCAGCCCGCCGTCGGGCGTCAGCGCGAAGTTGCGCGGGTGGGCGGCAGTCGGCTGCCGGCCGATGAACTCGAGCGATCCGTCATCTCTTATTGCGAATATCGACAAGCTGTTGTCTGTCACGCGATTGGAGCTGTACAGAAAGCGGCCGTCGGGCGAGCAGTGAATGTCGCCGCAACCCTTGTTGCGGAGCATAGGAGTCGTGTCGCTGGGTATATATTGGCCGTTCGGCTGCAGGTCTATGCCGTCGAATCTCCACGGCGTCACCATACCGCTCAGTTCGTTGACCGAGTATGCGTACCGGCCGTCGGGTGTGAACTCAATATGACGCGGACCGCTGCCGGCTGCAAGCTCATACCGGCTTGCGGGGCGGTCGTCGAAGTAAAGACTTTCGGGATGGTCGTGCATCACGGGAAAGCGGTAGATGCAGTCGCATCCGAGATCGGTGACGATAAGGTTTCGGCCGTCGGGCGTGAAACGGGTGCAGTGAATATGCGGGGCGGCCTGACGCACTGCGTCTGCTCCCGAACCCGAAAATGTCACGACTCTGATGCGGCCGTCCGGTATGCCCTGTCCGTCTAATCCGAGGACGGTCATACTGCCTCCGCTGTAATTGGCCGTGACGATGAATCTGCCTTGCGGGTCGGCGGTTATGTAGCAGGGGTCGCCGCCGAGCACCGGTGTCGTGCCGCGAGGAGCGAGCATTCCCGTGCGCCTGTCGATCGAGAATGCTGCCGCGGCTGCGTGCGTCGGGTCAGTCAGTTCGCTGACCGTATAGAGCAGTGTCCCGTCGGCCGACGGCGTTACGAACGACGGATTGACCGCGTCGGCTGCGGAAAGGCTGCGCGCCCGACCTGTTTGCGTGTCGAAGGCATATAGATATACGCCGCGGCTGTCGGTGTCGGTATAGGTGCCTGCGGCCATGAACATTTCGCCTTGCCGCAGAGCGGTGTTTTGCAGTGTGCTGTCGGCTGCCGGCTGGTCGGCAGCAGTATTGTCGGTCGGTTTCATCGTTCGGGGTTTTTCTGGCAAATATACATCATACAATGCAATTTACGATATCCTGAGGAGCAAATTGGCCGAATTTGTGCTGTCCGAAAAGCGGCGGCGATACTGTTGTCCGATGCCCCGAATGACTGTATACGACATTTAGGACAATACTCGGTCTGTTTGGCGCATTTTCCGATAGATCTTATATGTAATTTTGCACCGACAAAAAAGTTCGATATGACACTTAATACCTATATTAAAATTATGCTGTCGGCCGCCGCGGCAGTCGCTGCGGTGCTGACGGCTGCTGCGCAGACGCCTTCGGAGCGCGTACTCACATTCGACGAGGCTCTGACGATGGCCGAGCGCAGCAATCCGGCCATTCAGGCGGCCGAGTACAATCGCGAAGCTGCCGACCTCGAGCGCAAGGCTGCGATAGGCCTGCGTACGCCGAGCATCAGCGTTATGGGCAGCTACGCCCATTTCAACCGCCCGATGCGGGTTGATATGAACGTCCTGAAGGCTCCCGTCTCCTCTACCGTGAACAATGTGCTGACCGGTTTGGGACAGGCCGGCGTGCAGATTCCCGAGCAGATACTCGGGCCGCTCAACGGGATGCTGGGCCAGCTGCTCGGCGCCGACTGGGGTATGACCCTTCAGGAGCGCGATGTGGCTTTCGTGGGCGGCAGCGTGACGATGCCGATATTTACCGGCGGCAAGATCAATGTGGCCAACCGTGTGGCGCGTCTCAATCTGCAGACGGCCGAGAAGCAGGGCGAGCAGAGCCGCAATGCGTTGGTGTCGGAGCTTGTCGAGCGTTATTACGGCCTTTCGCTTGCCGATTATGCCGTGCAGGTTCGGCAGCAGGTGGCCGACGGCGTGCGCGTGCATCTGAACGATGCCGTGGCGCTGGAGCGCAACGGCATCATCGCCCGCAGCGAGCTGCTCTATGCCGAGGTGAAGATGTCCGAGGCCGAGCGTGACCTGTCGGATGCGAAGCTGCAGTACCGCACGCTGCAGAGTGCCCTGTCCAATACGCTCAACTCGTCGGCGTCATACCGTCCGGTGTCGGCGATGTTCGTGGTCGACGGGTTGGAAAGCTCGGACTATTACAAGCAGGCCGCCGCTGCGTCGAACCCGCTGCTCAAGCAGGTGGCCATAAAGCGCGAAATGGCTGAGGAGGGCGTGCGGCTCAAGACGGCGGATTATATGCCGCAGGTGGCGCTGCTGGGCGGCGGAATATTCGCCCAGCACCAGCTCTCGGAAGTGCTGCCCCGTTGGGCGATAGGCGTCGGCGTGAATATCAACATCTTCGATGGTCTGCAGCGCGAGCACAAGCGGGCTGCGGCCAAGCGTACCGTGGGGTATGTGTCGTCGATGCAGACCAAGGCCGAGAACGATATTTCTGTGTTAGTGGACAAGCTCTACAACAATCTGCAGAACTATCGCGACCGGCTGGCGTCGCTCGAGTCGTCGATGAGCTTCGCCGAGGAGTATCTGCGCGTGAAGAACGCCGCCTTCAAGGAGGGTATGGCCTCGTCGGCCGATGTGATCGACGCGCAGCTCAATCTGGCCTCGATACGCATTCAGCGGATGCAGGCCGCATACAATTACGACGTGGCGCTGGCGCAGCTGCTCGAGGCTGCAGGGCTGAGCGGCGAGTTCGCCTCGTATGCTCGGAGAAGCGATGCCCGTCAGGTGAGATTCGAATAATACAAAGACAAACGAAATATGAAAAGGAGTAACATTATTGCAGTGATAATCGCGGCGGTAGTCGTGATAGCGGTGGTCGCCGTGGCGGGGTGGGTCCTCACCGCGTCGTCGCCGATGCTTATTCAGGGCGAGGTGTGCGCCACGGGCTACAAGGCTTCGTCGAAAATCGCCGGCCGCATCGAGACGATGTATGTCCGGCAGGGCGAAAGGGTGGAGAAGGGGCAGTTGCTTTACACCCTCTCGACGCCCGAGATCGACGCCAAGCTGCGTCAGGCGCAGGCTGCGCAGAGCGCTGCCGGAGCACAGGACCGCAAGGCTTTGGCCGGAGCGCGCTGGGAGCAGGTCGAGGCTGCTCTGAATATGTGGCAAAAAGCCGAGGCGGGTCTGGCGCTGGCGAAGAAGAGCTTCGAGCGCGTGCAGAACCTCTATAACGAGGGCGTCGTTCCGGCTCAGAAGTTCGACGAGGCGCAGGCCAACTACGAGGCGATGAAGGCTACGGCTCAGGCCGCCAAGTCGCAGTACGATATGGCGCGAGCCGGCACCCGCAAGGAGGACAAGGCTGCGGCCGCGGCTCTGTTGGAGCAGGCTTCGAGCGTGGTGAGCGAGGTCGAGGTCTATCTGCAGGATGCCAACGTCTACTCGCCCGTGACGGGCGAAGTGTCGACGATCATCGCCGAGCAGGGTGAATTGGTCGGCACGGGCTATCCCGTCGTGGCGCTTTTGGATATGAGCGACGTATGGGTGTCGTTCAACCTGCGCGAGGATCTGCTGCCGAAGATACATATCGGCACCGAGATGGTCGGCTATGTGCCGGCGCTCGACCGCGATGTGGCATTGGTGGTCGATTACATATCGGTGCAGGCCGATTTCGCCACGTGGGCCGCGACACGCACACAGGGCGGATTCGACGTGCGCACGTTCAACATCAAGGCGCGCATGAAGGAGCAGACCGAAGGCCTGCGCCCGGGAATGAGCGTAATAGTCAACTGGGACAACATTTAAGGTGGGCTTCTTTAAATATACCGGAAACGTTCTGAGGCGCGAGGTCAGGAACCTCTGCATCCGCCCTATGTGGTGGCTGCTCACGATCGTGCTGCCGTTGGTCGCCTTCGCCTTCTTCGGGGTGATCTTCCGCGAGGGAGTGCCGAGCAACCTGCCGATAGCCGTGGTGGATTACGACCATTCGGACCTGTCGCGCAAGTTGGTGCAGATGTTCGACGCCACCGCCACGTCGGTGGTGGCCTACGAACCCACGTCGATGGACGAGGCCGAGGAGCTGATGATGTGCGGCGATATCGAGGCTATAGTGCTCATCCCGCACGACTTCGAGAAGAGTATTCTGAGCAATACGCAGACCGATGTGGTCGCCTACATAAGCGGCCTGAACATCTCGGTCAACGGCTTGCTGAGCAAGGACCTGCAGACAGTGGTGACCACATTCTCGTCGGGCATCGAAATACAGCTCCTGATGAAAAAGGGGCTGAGCGAGAAGATGGCATACGCGCAGATGATGCCCGTGAAATTCGACCGCCACATACTTTTCAACCCGTATATCAACTACTCCTACTATTTGGTGCCGAGCTTTATGCCGATGATGCTTATGATCTTCGCGCTTATGGCGACCATATTCGTGGTGGGCACCGAGCTGAAGGAGTCTACGGCAGGCGGGTGGATGGCTGCGGCCGGCGGCCGGATCCTGCCCGCCTTGGTCGGCAAGATGCTGCCGACAACCGGCGCTATGATGGCCATGTGTCTGCTTATGGACACGATAATGTACAAGTGGATCGGTGTGCCGATGCGGGGCAGCCACCTGCTGCTGCTTGCCGGCAGCTTTCTGTTCATCCTCGCCTACCAGTCCATCGGACTGCTGTTTATCACCGTGCTGAGCAATATGCGTCTTGCCCTGTCGCTCGGCGGCGGCTACTCGGTGCTGGCCTTCACCTTCTCGGGCTTCACCTTCCCGCTTATGGCCATGAGCGGGGCTATGCGTGCTCTTAGCCACCTGTTCCCGTTCACGCTGTACACCGGACTGTTTCTCGATCTGGGGATGCGCGGCGCTCCGGCGGTACATTCGCTCGGGTATTTCGGCGGTCTGGCCCTATTCGTCATCGTGCCGCTGCTGTGCCTGCCGCGACTGAAGAAAATTGCAACCGACAAACGATATTGGGGGAGAATATAGAATGAAATTCGACAGATTCAAAGTCAAGTGGCGCGAGTTGCGCTCGGTGGTGAACAGCGAATATTACCACATATTCCACGACGAGGGGGTGATATTGGTGCTGGTGCTGGCTTTTCTGCTCTATTCGACCATATACTCGCTCGCATACGACAATCAGGTGCTTCGCAACGTGCCTATCGGCGTAGTGGATATGAGCCGCACCGAGTCCAGCCGCGAGCTGGCGCTGCAGTTCGATGCAGGGCCGAATACATACGTGGCCTACTCGCCCGAGAGTATGGAGCAGGCGCGGGAGCTGTTCTATGCGCACGATATCTACGGCATAGTCTACATTCCCGAAGATTACCAGAAGAACCTGCTTTCGGGCGTCCCCGCGACGGTGGGCGTATATGTCGATGCCAGCAACTTCCTGATGTACCGGCAAGTGTTCCAAGAGGTTGTGAGCGGCATCACGCTGACGGGCGTTCAGGTCGAGTACAACAGATTGGTGGCGCAGGGCGTGATTCCTCCGGCTGCCCGTACGGTCACCAGTCCGGTATCGTTTCACGCCAAGACCCTTTTCAACCCCTATTTGGGTTACGGAACCTTCATTATGCCGGCCATTATCATCGTAATCATCCAGCAGACGCTGTTGATCGGCTTGGGAATGATCGGCGGAACGTGGCGCGAGTTCGGACTCTACCGCAAGTTGGTCGTCCCGGGCGAGCGGCGCCTTTCGGTGATGCCTATCATTATGGGAAAGAGTATAGTCTACTTCTCGATTTATGCCGTGACGATGCTCTACGTGTTAGGCATACACTACCGGTTGTTCCATTTCCCGATGAACGGCCGCTTTTGGGATGTCGTCGCATTCCTGACGCCTTATGTGCTCTCCTGCATATTCTTGGGTATAACGCTCTCGACCCTTTTCCGCAAGCGCGAGGAGTCCATTATGCTGCTTATATGGACCTCGATACCGGTGCTGCTGCTTACCGGCGCATCGTTCCCGAGGCAGTCGATTCCCGACTGGCTCTATGCCGTAGGTACGCTGCTGCCCGCCAGCAAGGGCGTGGACGGTTTCCTGCGCATACAGACCACGGGCGCGACGCTGGCGCAGGTTCACGGCCAGTATGTACACCTGTGGATCCTCACGTTAGTCTATTTCCTTACGGCCTGCTTCAGCCTGCGGCGGCTGCTCGGCAGCGATGAGGTGGCGCACAGCAAGGTGCATCTGCCCGAAAAACAGTAGCGCAGCCAGATGCGGCCCGGTAATTTGGCGGATCGGCGTTATTATTTTATCTTTGTCGGGCGGAGAGGAGGCGAGAGTATGTACTTTTGCCGACTTGCGCCGCAAGGTAGGTTAAAGGATCAGTATTATGGAGACTTCTGTTTTGTACGAGCGCTACTCCCGACTGCGGGAGACGGTGCGCGCCAATTTTTCGCCGACGACCCAGCAGATAGTGGACGAGGCTCTTGTCTATGCCGACGGGGCGCTGGCCGGCGAGCGTCGCTATGACGATTCGCCGCTGCTGGACCATTCGGTGCGCACGGCCGAGATCGTGATCTCGGAGATCGGTTTGGGTCGCAATTCGACCGTCGCCACGCTGCTGCATGATGTGGTGCGTTTGGCCGCCAAGCGTGGCCACGACGAGTTGGAGCGCGTGTCGGAGGAAATCCGCCGCCGCTTCGGTGATTATGTGGCCAACATAACGCGCTCGCTGTGCAATATTTCCGATATCAAGACCAAGGTGGCCAAGGATCAGGCCGACAATTTCCGCGATCTGATCGTCTCGTATTCGACCGATCCGCGCGTGATTCTCATCAAGCTGGCCGACCGGTTGGAGGTGATGCGCTCGCTGGCAATATTTCCCGTGGCGAAGCACCACAAAAAGAGCTGGGAGAGCCTGAACATCTATGCGCCGATAGCGCACAAACTCGGTCTATATACCATAAAGAGCGAACTGGAGGATATCGCTCTGAGCTACCTCGAGCCTGACGACTACCGCCACATATTTACCAAGTTGGAGGAGACGTCGAAGGAGCGCGAGCAGTTGATACAGAAATTTTTGGAGCCGATCATCCCCAAGCTCGACAAGTTGGGCTACGACTATCATATCAAGAGCCGCACCAAGTCTATATTCTCCATTTGGAGCAAGATGCGCAAGAGTCACATCCCCTTCGAGGAGGTGTTCGACATCTTTGCGCTGCGCATCATCGTGGATTGCCCACAGCAGATCGAGAAGACTCTCTGCTGGAACATCTATTCGATCGTGACCGATTTCTATACGCCCAATCCCGACCGTATGCGTGACTGGATCTCGATCCCCAAGTCCAACGGCTACGAGTCGCTCCATACTACCGTTGTGACCAAGGAGGGGCGCTGGGTCGAGGTGCAGATCCGTTCGCAGCGTATGGACGAGGTGGCCGAGCGCGGTATTGCGGCCCATTGGCGCTACAAGGGTGTCAATCAGGGTGCGCAGACCAGCGAGCAGTGGCTCGGGCGGCTGCGCGAGCTGATGGAGACCACCACACACTCGTTGGTGCAGCGTTTCGATGCCAAGCCCGCCTCGGGCGAGATATTCGTCTTTACGCCCAAGGGGGACTTGCGCAAGCTGCCCGAGGGCGCCACGGTGCTCGACTTCGCATTCGACATACACTCCAATGTAGGCTGCACGTGCTCCGGCGCGCGGGTCAACCACCGCAACGTATCGATCCGCGAGGTGCTGCATAACGGCGACATCGTCGAGATAACCACCCAGAAGAACCAGACGCCCAAGGCCGACTGGCTCAATGTGGTGACCACGAACAAGGCGCGCAACAAGATTCGCCAGTTCCTGCGCGAGGAGCAGGCGCGGCAGGCGCGTTTGGGCCGTGAGGAGCTGGAGCGCAAGCTGAAGAACTGGAAGGTGAATATCGCTATCGACGATGCTGTGATGTTCCTGTGCAAGGCCTTCAAGATCCGCACCGGCACCGAGCTGTACAGCCGCATCCTCGAGCAGAAGATAGATTTCGCCGAGATCAAGGAGGTGCTGACACGTCATCTGAGCGGCGAGGCCGATGAGCAGCGGCGCGCAGCGGCAGCGGCCGTCGATGCCGCGAAGAGCTATGCCACCCCGTCGTCGGGCGATGCGCTGGTGATCGATGACAGGATCGCCAAGATCGACTACAAGTTGGCCAAGTGCTGCAACCCGATTATGGGCGACGACATTTTCGGCTTCGTGACGGTCAATTCGGGCATCACGATCCACCGCACCGACTGCCCGAATGCCGCCCGACTGCGCGAGAACTATCCCTACCGCGTCATCGAGGCGCGGTGGCGCGATTCGGCGGCGGGCGGAGCGTTCCGCGCCTCGATCAAGATCGTGGCCGAGGATACCACGGGTATGGTGAACCGTATCGCCGAGGTGGTTAACCGCGATCTGAAACTCAACATACGCTCGATGAACCTGTCGTCGTCGGGCGGAATGCTGTCCGGTTTGATCAATGTCGAGGTCCCGAGCACCAATGTGGTCGATATGTTGATATACAGCATTATGCGTATTCGCGGTGTGCAGCGCGCCTATCGTGTGAGCAAGTAGCGGCGGAGTACAGCTGCGTATAAACGATGCGGGAGCGCCTCAGCAGGGCAGCTCCCGCGTTCGTATCGGTGAGTGCGGCGCGGGTTACTCGGCGGTATATACGAGCGTAATGCTCTTTTCGAATATCCGCCCGTCTGCAGTCGTCATTTTGACAGTCACGGGGTATTCGCCTGCTTCGGCCGGCGGTTCTGATATGATCAAAGTTGCTATAGGATAATTTAATGTATGTTTATAGCAAATTCCAAGCATCATCAAATCGTCAGCGGAAACTTCGGATAACTGTAATGTCACATATTCCGGTATACCCCAGCTATCAGGTGTATATTTCATTTGCAACCAATAGGAGCGTGCTTTCAATTGTATGATATCAGCGATTGATCCATTTTTTGCATATTTATCATTCCATTGACGAGAACAGGTTACGTCAACAGAATGATAATCAATGGTATATGCAAATATACAGGGTTCTTCAGCTGGACATATAAACGAAGGTTTGCTACTTTGATAGTCACCGTATCTATCTCTTAACCGTTCATATGCCATATCATCGCCATTGCCCAATACATCACAAATAAACTCTACGTTTATTGGCATAATGTCAATGGTTTTATCGGCGTTTTTGACCAATTCGATATCTGAATACGAGCAGTATCCCTCTATTTTAGCATCCCATTTCCCGAAATGCATTTTACCTGTACAAGAACAAAATAAAATGGGAATTATCAGTAGATATTTCATATTACTACTTTTTTGGGGGATAATCGAATGTGATCGATCGGAAATGCCAGTGGTACTTCCGTGAATTGGCCCAGTTTTCCGCATTTTCGCCTAATGTCTCGTCGAACGCTACAGCACCGCGGAACGGACTGAATATGCCGGATATGTAATAGCGCTTTCATACTGAAAAAGTTTTAAGTGTTCATAAGTGTTGTGGCTACACAATGTAAGCAGCCGGATCGGGAAAAACAAATTTATTTTCAGTATTTTTAGCGCCGCTGGCGTAAAAAATCGCGTACCCGACACTGGGATACGCGATCGAAGTTTTTGCTTCAGTGTGACCTGTTACTTCTCGTTCTTGCAGCAGCATTTGCAGCTCAGAACTTTCCATACTGCGGCCGAGAGAGCTGCGCCGACGAACGGAGCGACGATGAACAGCCACAGCTGGCTCAGTGCGGCGCCGCCTTGGAACAGTGCGGGACCGATCGAGCGGGCGGGGTTCACCGAGGTGCCGGTGATAGGAATGCAGACGATGTGTACGAGCACGAGCGTCAGGCCGATTGCCAGACCGGCCAGATTGCCTGCACCCTTCTCGCTGTCGGTCGCGCCGAGTACTACCAATACGAATACGAAGGTGAAGACTGCTTCGGCGATGAATGCCTGCAGCATCTCACCCTCGCCGAATCCGTTGGCACCGGTTGCGGTGGCAGTGCCGTAGCCTCCGGTCGAGGTCAGTGCGAAGATGATGGCCGAGCCGATGATGGCGCCGATCACCTGAAAGAGCATATACATTGCGGCGTCCTTGCCGGACATGCGTTTGCTGAGCCATACGCCGAGCGTGATTGCGGGGTTGATATGGCAGCCCGATATGCCGCCGATGCAGTAGGCCATGCCTACAACCGAAAGACCGAAAGCAAATGCCACGGCCAGAATCTCGGCCGGAGCCGAACATCCGAAGAATACTGCGCTTCCGCAGCCCATCAGTACGAGTACCATCGTACCGACCATTTCCGCTAAATACTTTTTCATTTCAGTTTATTTAAGGATTTCCATACAAAAATAAAGGTTTGGATTTAAAAATCCAAACCTTTGGAGCTAAAAGATATGCGGACTGTGCCCTTTAGCCGAGCATCGGCTTCAGCACGCCGAAGAACAGACAGGCGATAATCAGCGTTACGACTATATTGAAACACTGTGCGCAGAGGAATCCGTAGAGGATGTTGCGGTTCTCCTTGGAGAGTATCTCGCGCAGGCGGGTTTCGAGACCCACGCAAACGAAAGCCAGCGAGAAGAAGAGCGTCGAGAACATCTTGGCTGTGCTCTTGCCTCCCTCGACCAGAGCGTCGTTGCCCTTGAGCAGGCTGAATACGAGCGATGCCAGCACGAAGCCTATGATGAACTTGGGGAACTTCTCCCATACTATGCCCAGCCCGATCTTCTCGCCTTTGCCGCTGCCGCGCATCGAGAAGTAGAGTGCGATGAAGAATGCGACTACGCCGATCAATACGTTCTGCGTGGCCTTGACGATCACGGCTGTGTTCTTGGCCGTCTCGGAGATCATTTCCGACGAAGCCGCCACGCCGCTGGTGGTGTCGATCGTACCGCCGACCCATGCGCCGGCAACCTCGTTGATGATCTGCGGATCATCGAACAGAAGCGGCAGTATGCGTGCGGCCAAGTAGGGCATCAGGTAGATCATGGGTACCACGATGATAAGCACTACCGAGACGATGTAGGAGAGCTTTTTGGGGTCGGCATTGGCCACCTTCTGAGCGGTGATGCAGGCCGAGACGCCGCATATCGACACGCCGCTGGCTGCGACCATAGCGGCATTGCGGTCGACGCCGAAGCGGCGGCAGATGAAGAATGCGAAGAACCACACCATAGCCACGACCACAACGGCCTGAAGCACGCCGAACAGTCCCGACGACATTACCTCCTGTATGAGGATCGTCGCACCGAGACATACCACACCGATCTTGATGAAGTATTCGTTTTGGATCGCGGGCTTGAGAATGTCGGGAATGCGGAAGCAGTTGCTTATGACCAGACCGAGCACCACGGAGAAGAACACCGATTCGAATCCGTAGAACTTGACTGCCGGAATCGTGGCGATGATCTGCGCGACGAGCGAGATCGCGAATACGAAGATGAGGCTTACGGCCAGTCCCTTGCGTTTGCGGCCGAGCAATATCCAGCCGAGGAGCAGGATCACGAGCACTACGGCGTAGAGGTAAATACCCTCATACCACTGGCTCCACGTTTGCGGTACCGAGGGCATATACTGCTTGGGTACGATAGCCGAGAATGCGAGCAGGATTGCACCCATAAGGGTCACAACCCAGTCCTCGGTGCGCAGTTTTTGTACTAATTGTTTCATACTAAAGGTTTAAAGGTTTGGGTAACTTAGAATGCACCGCTGACCATCACGCCGACTAATCCCGAGTCGTGGACAGCACGGAGATGACGATACGTATAGTTCACTTGTATGCGGAGGTTCTTTATGGGCCAGTAGTCGATGCCGGCCATATAGTTGATCTGGCGCGTCGCGATATCAAGCACATCGCGCTGGAATCCCTCGAAACGGACCAAAGGCATAAGTTTGTTCTTGATCCACCAGCCGGCGATCGCGTAGTAGCCTTCGCTCTCGAGCGACCCCGTGGTGCCGCGTACATACTCGCTGCGGACAAGCAGCCGCTTGTCGTCGTAGCGGGCACCGAAGCTGTAGCGGTTGCGTTCCTGCAGCGGAGCGCCCTTTTTGCCGGTTTTGCCCAGATAGGCCGAGGCGGAGAGGGTGAGCGCCTTTATGGGGTGGATGCTCAGACGGCCGGCGAGGTCCTTGCGGTTGTTTTCGTCACGCCGGTTTATGCCCGAGCCATTGTATATGCCGACGCCGTATTCTATGATGCCCTTGGCCAGAACACCGAACAGCGACAGACCTATGTCGCGGCCGGTGGCGCTTATGCCCGTGAGATCGTTGAAGCCGGCAAGATAGTTAATCGCCATGGCATTGTCGATAGTCTCGAGCTTGAGGGGCGAGTAGGGGTTTTCAAGGGTGAATGGGACCTTGAACTGCCCGATCTGAATGCCGAACTGCTTGAAGGGAATGTAGCGCAGGAAAGCGTCGATGATCTTGGGCGTGGAGGCGAAATCGAGCTGAAGCCGGTAGTCGACCTTGGAGCCGATACCGCCCTTGAAGTCTAAGCGGGCGCGCCGCACGTCGAACGAGTTGTCGTCGTTGAGGGTTTGGTACTGGTAGCGCAACTGGACGAATCCACTGATACGAGGCATCCATGAAAGCTTGTTTTCGATTTTTATGAGGCGTGCCTCTATGGCGCGGTCGCTTTCCTGTTCGTCATTCTGTGCCGAGGCAGAAAATCCCGAGCACAGAGCAAGACATAGCAGAATAAATGTTTCGAATTTGGTCATATATTTATTTTGATTGAGTTTGGGTTGACAAAATTCGAAATAAAAAATGAAACGAACAATACGCTTTTTTACTTATAATGTACTCGTTTTAAGCGCAGCAGACAAAAAATGCCCTGCATCAGAACTTCAATTCCACCATAACCGGACGGTGGTCCGATGCCGCCGGCTCGCAAATCACGCTGTCGCGCACGATCTGCACGCGCTGCTTTACAGGAGCTGCTACATAGTCGATGCAGACGCTCGGCCTGTCGGCCGGATAGGTCGGGACGGTGCTGTCGGAGAGTATTTGCAGATGCTCTCCGAGTGCGGCGATAAACTCGCTGTCGGGTGTGGCGTTCCAGTCTCCTGCGATGAAAAGCGGCTTGCCGTAGCGCTTCAGTTCGCGCACTATGATGCCGATCGAGGCCATCCGGTCCTCGGGCGTCAGCGACAGATGTGTCGAGACGAAGACGTAGTCGCCGAATTCGGCTGCTATCATCGTGCGGCGCTCCTCACGCCCGGGCAGCGGCGTGCGGCGCAGCGCGAGGGGCTTCTCGCGGCTGAGAATGGCGACGCCGTAGCTGCCGCCGTCGAAGTCGATAGCTTTGGAGAAGGCGCAGTTCATACCGCACTTCTCGGCCAGCACCGCAGCGACATCTTCGCCTTCGCTGCGCAGCGTCACGCTGTCGATCTCCTGAAGCGCCACCACGTCGGGCTGCAGGTTGCGAATGACTGCGGCTGTGCGGTCGAGGTCGCGGCGGCTGTCCATACCTTTGCCGTTGCGGACGTTGTAGGTGAGTATTCGCAGGTCGCGGCTGCCCGAGCAGCCCACGGCCAATGCAAGTGTCAGCAGTAAAAGTAAGTTTCTCATCGGAATGGCTCTATTTTTCAAGCAGGTTCATAATTATCGTGTTCAGCTTTTCGTGTTCTATAAGGAAGCCGTCGTGGCCGAAATCCGAATCGATCACGTGAAACTCGGCGTCGGGTATGCACTCGCACATGCGGCGTATCGGTTCGACGGGAAACAGCAGGTCCGAGGTGATTGCCACCACGGCCGTGCGTGAGCCTATGCTCCCCAGCAACTCCTCCTCGCTGCGGTCGCGGCCGCGGGCGATGTTGTGCGAGTCGATAGCTCGGGTGAGGATGCAGTAGGAGTAGACATCGAAGCGGCGGCTGAGCTTTTCGCCCTGATGCCGCTGGTATGAGGCGGCCCGATATCCTGTGAGCTTCTTCAGGTCGGGGTCGGCTTGGGTCTTGTCGTAGGCCTGCTGGCCGCGGTAGCTGAGCATCGCTATCGAGCGGGCTGCAGCCAAACCGCGCCGCGCCGCATCGGGACGCCTCTGTCCGAACTCGGGGTCGCACTCTATGGCCATACGCTGCGCCTCGTTGAATGCCACGGCCCAAGGCGAAGCGTGCGACAGGGTGGCGATAAGTACCAACCGCTCGGCGAAGTCAGGCTCAGCGACAGCCCACTCGCAGCACTGGTAGCCTCCGATCGAGCTGCCCACGAGCATCTTTACGCGCCGGATGCCGAGATGCTCGGCCAGCAGCCGGTGGCATCCGACCATATCGCGCACGGTGATAACCGGAAACCGGTCGTAGTACGGTTCGCCGGTTTCAGGATCGATGCTTGCGGGACCCGTGGTGCCATAGCAGGAGCCGAGGAAGTTCGCGCAGATGATGAAGTAGCGCTCGGGATCGAGAAACTTGCCGCGCTCGACGGTGTGCTCCCACCACCCCTGCACGTCGGAGTCGGCCGTCAGCGCGTGGCATACCCAGATGATGTTGCTGCGGTCGGCATTCATCTGCCCGTATGTGTGGTATGCGATTGTGAGCGAAGGCAGTACGGCGCCGCTTTCGAGGGCGTACGGGTGGTCGTATGTATAGTATTCGGTCCGATTCATTTTGTTGTGCCCCTGTCGGTTATATCCGAACTGCGTTCGGACGGGCGGGCAATATCTCCGCAAAATTAACGACCATTTTCCGTAATTGCAATATTATCGGACTCTTTGTCGAATTTTGCGGGCCGGATTGGTCGCTTCAGCAGCCGTCTGCAGGCTTTGCACGGCGCTCGGAGATGAATACGCCGAGCATTATCAGGGCCGTGCCGACGATCGCCGCCGCCGTGATGCGCTCGCCGAGGATGGCAGCAGCTGTGATAAGCGCTACTACTGGGTTGAGATACAGGTAATTGCTTGCCTGAATCGAGCCTATGCGGTCAACGGCGGCGTTCCACGCCCAGTAGCACAGCAGTGAGGCGACGATGCCCAAAAACAGCAGATTGCCCACGACTATGGGGCGGGTCAGTATCTCGGCATCGAAGCCCGAGGGCTGTGCGAGCAGCACCGGCAGCAGCGTCAGCAGACCGTAGAAAAACACTTTGCGTGTGATTAGCAGCGACGAGTAGCGCCGTTGCAGCCGCATTACGGTGATGCTGTACAATGCCCACAGGACTGCCGCAGCGAGTGTCAGCAGATCGCCTTTCAGGTTGAGATGCAGCACGAACCGGCCGTTGAGCACCACGAGTGCGACACCGCAGAGCGAGATGAGCGACCCGATGGCCAACCGTCGCGAGAACCGCTCGCCGCGGCTGAGAAAGTGGGCGGCAATAGCCGTGAGAAGCGGT
>CAYYUW010000100.1:0-8133 GCA_964474985.1 uncultured Alistipes sp.
TTCAGGAGAAGTTCCTCCGGTCGACGCTGCGAATCCTTTTTCGACCGCAACATACAACACCACGCATTTAGGTGCTTCGTATTTCATCGCGACTGTTTGTGTTATTGACAAGACTGTTCAGATTATCGGAAGACAAAAATATAAATAAAAAACGAAATGCGGAAGGATACAGAGCAGGATTTTGACGGGAATAACAGTGTTTTTAAATGCAGGGATGCAAATCGGGCGCAGCTGACAGTCAGTGCGGGAGAATGAACCGCAATTTGTTGCGGCAAATTACACAGGCAATTATTGATGCGAAGGGCTGGTCGAAGACTGCGGAGGAACGCGTCGAGCGGGCCACCGCCGCCCCAAGGCTTCGGCCCGCGCGGTTCTAAAGAACCGCAATTAGGCGCTGGTAATATTCGCGCCCGCCCTCCGCCCCTTTAGGGCGGGCGCGCGGGTTACAGAGCAACCCGATATTATTCACCGCAAACTATACGTGCATAAATTGCAATAATTATCGATGCGGGATTGCTGGTCGATACGCGCCAAGGTCTACTCCTTGTGCGTCATAATGTCGAGCACGAGGCGGTCGGTTTCGTTCATGCCTTCACGGCCGATGCTGGTGAGGTTGCGGATACACTTGTCGACATCCTCCTCGATGATGCCCTCGACCGGCGTCACGCAATGTCCGTCCATAGCCATCATTGCCGAGATCACCGCCGTAGATACGCCGCTGGTGACCTTCAGCGCGCAGCTCGGCTTGGCTCCGTCGCAGATCATACCCGTGAGATTGGCGATCATATTCTTCACGGCGGCAACCATCTGCTCGTAGCCGCCGCCCATCAGGTAGGTTATGCCGCAGCTCGAACCTGTCGCCGCGACCACGCATCCGCACAGCGCCGACAGCCGACCGAGGCTCTGCTTGATATATATTGCTGTCAGGTGGCTGAGCGTCAGGGCGCGGATAGTCTGCTCCTCGGATGCCTGAGTCTCCTCGGCATATACCACGACGGGCAGCGTGGCCGAAATGCCTTGGTTGCCGCTGCCGGAATTGCTCATCACCGGAATCGGCGCTCCGGCCATACGTGCATCGCACGCTGCCGATGTATATGACATAATGTGAGCGAAAATGCTGTCGCCCATAATCTTCAGCTCGCGCTCGCGCCGCAGCGTGCGGCCTATCGAATGCCCGTAGTTGCCGGTGAACGACTGCTCGGCGGCAGCCTTGTTCAGGCGCCGTGTCTCGAGGATGAACCGAATCTCGTCGAGCGGTGCCGTCATAGCGAAATCCCACACCTTGCGCAGCGTCAGCGGCACCTCCTCGCCATCGTCTTCTCCGGCTGCGCCGCCGCGCCTGTCGAGCGTCACCTCGCCGTCACGGTCGAGATACACGAACGTGGTGTGTCCGCCGGCGATCACAGCCTTGGCAGTATGGCCTGCGGCCGCAAGCGTGGTTTCGATATACAGTTTTTCTGCGATATCCTGTTTCAGCCCGATCGTTATGCGCTTTGCGTCGATCATACGGCGTCCGTATTCAACGGCTTCAGGCGTCACGTCGCGCAATACTTCAAGCCCGTATTCCGACCGTCCGACCGTAGCGCCGAGCGCCACGGCTATGGGCAGACCTATCATACCGGTCCCGGGAATACCCACTCCCATAGCGTTCTTCAATATGTTGGCGCTCAAGAGCACCTCTATATTTTCAGGTTCGGTACCCAGCAGCTCGACGGCCCGTGCCGTACACAGCGCTACGGCAATCGGCTCCGTGCAACCGATTGCCGGAACCACTTCCCTATGAATCAGCGCAACGATGCGCTCGCGTTCCTGTCGTGAAAACATTCGCAGTTCGAATTAGTTTGTCAAAAGTATGCCGTCAGCAGTAACGGACTTGTAAAGTTAGTGATTTTTTCATTAATCGCACTACGATACCAAATTTATTATGGATTTATATACGGGCGGCCGCAGGTATACTTATCGATAGTGAGAATGAGAAATATTCGATCGAATACGGGCAAACGAACAGAGGCCGCCAATTTGGCGGCCTCTGTGTAATTATGGTTGCTAACGGTTATTCCGCTGCGGCATTCTTGACGTACTTGTCGAGCCACGAGAAGAATTCGCGGTTCCACGTCAGCGAATTTTGAGGCTTGAATACCTGATGCCCCTCGTTCTCGAATACCACGAGCCGCGAATCGATACCGCGCAGGCGGGCTGCCGTAAATGCTTGCAGGCTTTGGGTAAAGGGAATGCGGAAATCGTATTCGCCCGTGAAGATCAGGATCGGCGTATCCCAGCGGTCGATGAACTTGTGGGGCGAGTTGGCGTAGGAGCGTGCGGCAGTTTCGTTGGCCTTGTCCCAGTAGGAGCCGCCGTAGTCGTTGTTGACGAACCACAGCTCCTCGGTCTCGCCGTACATGGATTCGAAGTTGTAGATGCCGCAGTGTGCGATGAACGCCTTGAAGCGGTGGTCGTGGTTGCCGGCGAGGAAGAACACCGAATAGCCGCCGTAGGAGGCGCCGACACAGCCCAGCCGATCGGTGTCGCACCACGGCTCGCGTGCCACGTCATCGATAGCCGAGAGGTAGTCGCGGATGTTCTGGCCGCTGTAATCGCCCGAAATCTGGTCGAGCCACTCCTGTCCGAACGAGGGCAGACCGCGACGGTTGGGCGCTACGACCACATATCCCTGTGCGGCCATAAGCTGGAAATTCCAGCGATAGCTCCAGAACTGGCTTACCACGCTCTGCGGACCGCCCTGACAGTACAGCAGCGTAGGATACTTCTTGTTAGGATCGAAGTAGTGCGGCAGAATCAACCACGTAATCATCTGCTTGCCGTCGGTGTTCTCGACCCAGCGCTTCTGCACCTCGCCCATGCGAATGTTGTCATATATGGGTTTGTTGACCTCGGTGAGCTGCGTCATATTGCCCTCGCGGTCGATGTCGTACAGCTCGGTAGCCGACGAGATAGTGGTAACCTCGGCCACAATACGGTCTCCCGACAGGGTGAAGGCGTTGATGTCGTGATCGCCCGAAGTGAGCACCTCGACCTCGCCGCCGGCAGCAGGCACGCGGCACAGCTGGTGAGTGGCCTCGATCGGAGCGATGAAGTATATGGTGTCGTTGCCGTCCCATACGGTGTTCATAGCGTTGAAGTCGAACGCTTCGGTCAGGTCGCGGCGCTCGGCGGTGCGGCAGTCGTAGACGAACAGCCGTTCCTTGTCGCTCTCGTTGCCGGCGCGGCGCATCGAGCGGAACGCTATGTGCAGGTCGTCGGGCGACCATACGGGGTACTTGTCGTAGCCGGCCATTGCAGGTGCGATTCTAAGACGCGGATCGATCCGAGGCTCGTCGCCCACTACGTAATCCTTGCAGATGTTGGCCGTCTTGCCCGTTTCGAGATCGTAGACATAGATGTCCGAGTCGGTCGAAACGGCATACTCGGTACCCGTCAGCGGCTTGCAGGTATATGCCAGTCTGTTGCCGGCGTTGTTCCACGCGATCTCGGCGGCGTCGAAGTATGGCGCCAGCGGAGTGTCGTACGCTGCATCTGCACCGATGATGTCGCGGCCGTCATAAATGCCCTTGTCGGCCTTGAACGACGCCACGAAGATATGACGGTAGGCGCCTTCATCCCAGTAGTTCCAGTGGCGCACCATCAGGTCGTCGTAGATGCGGGCCTTGGATTTGTCCATATCGGGGTAGATGTCCTTGGAGAGTACAGGCTTGACGTCGACCGTCTGGATGTACCACAGCTTCGAGTCGTCGGGCGAGAATCCGAATGCCTCGATATCGCGCTCCTCGCGGGATATCTGCTGGAGCAGGCAGTCAGCGGCGGAAGCTGTCCATATCTGCATCGTGCCGCTGCGGTCGGACAGAAAGCGTATCGTCCGGCCGTCGGCCGACCACTGCGGTGCGATATCGTTGCCGGCATTGTCGGTGATGCGGCGGGTGCCGTTCTCGTCGCGCACGAATATCGAACTTGCGCCGCGGTTCTCCTTCATGTTATAATAGGTAACCGTGTAGGCTACGCTCTTGCCGTCGGGCGAAAGGACGGAGCTGCCGACGCGCCCCATTTTCCACATCACCTCAGGGGTGAATACACCCGCCGCGATCTCGGCCTCGGTCAGCCCGTTGTCGATCTCCAACGGCTCGGGCTTGCCGCCGTTGCGACAGGAAGTTACAGCCAATGCCATAATTGCCATAAATAAAAACGTTTTTTTCATAACTCGGGTTTTATAGTTTTGTCAATTACATATCGTATCGTCGGGAAACTCTCGGCCGCACGCTGCCGTGCCGTCGCTTGGTCGCACCACTCAGCCGCGGTAATATCTTCCTCGGCCTGCGGTGCAGCCGCCGCAGTGCCCCGATACCGCATCGCAAACCATACTGTGCGCTTAAGCTCCCACCGGCCGTAGGTGTCGTAGAAATGCAGCGTGCGGCAAATTTCTCCGCCTGTCTCCACGGCATCCAATCCGCACTCCTCGCAGACCTCTCTCGCGGCGCACTGCTCGAAACTCTCGCCCTCCTCGCGATGCCCCTTGGGCAGGTCCCAGCGGCCGCGCCGCAGGATCATCATAGTACGCCCGCAGTCGTCCTCGACAACCCCTCCGGCGGCGTCCACCTCGACGAACTGCGCGCGGAAAGTATCGAAAACCGATTCGAAATCGTCGGATATTATCTCGACGGTATCGGAATTTCCGATTATTTGCAATAACTTTGCAATATCGGTCGAGACGACCGTTCGACCGTCGAGCCGCAGCGAATTTTGGCAGCGGGCTTCGGCGTCGAACAACAGTGTTTTGTCGTTATAATAAACAATATACATTCTATGAATGGTATCGAACAAAAAGTGGCGCAAACGCTACTGCAAATTAAGGCAATAAAACTCAGTCCTGCAAATTATTTTACGTGGGCGTCGGGCTGGCACTCGCCCATTTACTGCGACAACCGCAAGATTCTCTCCTATCCCGAGGCCCGCAAATTAGTCTGCGAGAGCTTCGCTGAGGTGATCGCGGCCAAATATCCCGATGTCGAGGTGATTGCCGGCGTAGCTACTGGAGCTATCGCTCACGGCGTGTTAGTGGCCGAAAAGTTGGGCAAGCCGTTCATTTACGTCCGTTCGGCTCCCAAGTCTCACGGCCTTGCAAATCAGATCGAGGGCGAAGTGAAGGCCGGATCGCGCGTGGTGGTTATCGAGGACCTCGTTTCGACCGGCGGCAGCTCGCTGTCGGCCGTCGAAGCTCTGCGCAAGGCCGGCTGCGAAGTTTTGGGTATGGTGGCTATCTTCACCTACGGCTTCCCCGTGGCGGCCGAGAACTTCGCCGCAGCGGGCGTGCAGCTGGATACGCTGAGCAATTACAACGTGCTGCTGCCGTTAGCCGCTGCCGAGGGCTACATTGCCGAAGAAGAGTTGGCCGCTCTGCGCGAGTGGCGCGAAAATCCTGCCGAGTGGCATAGAAACGAATAGAGATATGGGACTGGAAAAGTACGAAAGCAAACAGCGGCAGATATTGCGTCCTGCCGCACAGATATATTCTATGGTGAGCCGCTTCGACAACTTCACCCCCATACTCCGCGACCGAGTCGAGGAGTGGCAGGCGGATGAAGACAGCTGCTCGTTCAAGGTCAAGGGATTCAGCGCGGGGTTGCGCATCGTCGAGCGCGAGGAGCCGAAGTTGGTGAAGATCACCGGTGACGGCGCTGTGCCGATGGATTTCACATTTTGGCTCCAGCTGGTCGAGGTGGCACCCGGCGACACCCGTATGCGGTTAGTGCTGCATATCGACCTGAATATGATGATGCGAATGATGATCGGCGGAAAGATTCAGTCGGCGCTGGATCAGATGTCGGAACAGATAGCTGCCGGATTCAATGCGGCTCCCTATTGACAGCAGAGTTATGGAACGCGAAAAATTCATCGTATCGATCGGCTCGCTCTCGGGCCTGCACGAGGTGGCCGAGGAGGTTATCGCTCGGCTCGACGGCCGCAGCATAGTGGCATTCCGCGCCCCTATGGGAGCAGGCAAGACGACCCTTATTGCCGAGATCGTCGCCGCCCTCGGCTCCGAAGACAATGTGACAAGCCCCACCTTCGCATTGGTGAACCAGTACGTTACCTCTGACGGACACTCGATCTATCACTTCGATTTCTATCGCATCGATCGGGTGGAGGAGGCTTTCGATATGGGCTACGAGGAGTATTTCTTCAGCGGTGAGCTGTGCCTTATCGAGTGGCCCGAGAAGATCGAGGAGCTGCTGCCCGATGACGTTATGACCGTCACGATCCATATAGACAGCGAAGACGGCCGCACCTTCGAGATCGACTGATGCGTGAGTGCAGCGAAACAGACTTTATAAAAACAGGGACGCCAAAAGGCGTCCCTATTCATTTAATTGTGTGCAGGATTATTTCTTCTTGGTGGAGAGCACCTTCTGCAGGAGCACCGGTTCGTCGGTGGTGATGTAGTCGACACCGAGGTCGATCATTTCGCGCATCGCATCCTCTTTGTTGACTGTCCAGACATTTACGATCATCTTGTTGTTCTTGGCGAACTCGATCCACTCGGGATGCTCGCGCAATACTTTATGATGCAGATCGAAGCCGTCCATACCGTCGGCGAGCATCTGTTCGGGCGTAGCTTGGCTCACGGAGAGGGGCAGCACCACTGCCGTAGGACGCAGGCGCTTCAGCTCCTTGCACATGTGATAGCTGAACGAGATGAATTCGACCTCCTTGTCGCTAATGTCATACTCCTTGAGCTTGGCTAAACAGGCTTCCACCACGGCGGTCTCGATCTCGGGTGTTGAGTGGGCCTTGATCTCGAAGATCAGCTTGGTCCGCTTGCTGTGGTTCCACGCCGTCAGGTAGTCGTCGAGCGTAGGGATCAACTCGCCGTTGTCGAGCTTGGGCGCCTTTTCGCGCAGTTCGGCGAAGGTGCACTCCTCGATCTTCATACCGTTGGCAGTCTTGGAATCGTGGTGTACCAGCAGCACGCCGTCCTTGGTCATATTGACGTCGAACTCGGAGCCGTAAGCGCCTATTTCTATGGCATTGTTAATGGCGCTTACCGAGTTGCGCGACGAACCTTCGGTATTCCAGTAGCCGCGATGAGCGATTACTCGCACCTTTTTCGCCTCTGCTGCACCGAATGCGAGCAGAAATACGAGCGATAGTAACAGGGTCTTGGTTTTCATATCGTTGTATTTTTAGTGATTAGTCGGCCATATTGGGCATCGGCTTGTTGTATTCACCCGATTCGAGCTTCGAGCGGATAGACGAGAAGCAGTCGAGCGTGTACTGCACATCCTCGAGGGTGTGGGCAGCCGTAGGAATGATGCGCAGAATCATCTCGCCCTTGGGCACTACGGGGTAAACCACGATCGAGCAGAAGAGTCCGTGATTTTCGCGCAGATCGACCACGAGGTTGCAGGCCTCGGGAATCGAACCCTTCATATAAACGGGTGTCACGGGAGAGAGCGTGCCGCCGATGTCGAAGCCGCGCTCGCGCAGACCGCTCTGCAGTGCGCGGGTTATCTCCCACAGTTTCTGCTGGAACTCGGGGTGCTTGCGGATCAGGTCGAGGCGCTTCAGCGCACCCATAACCATCGGCATAGGCAGGCTCTTGGCGTAGGTCTGCGAACGCATATTGTAGCGCAGGTAGTCGATAAGCCACTTGTGCGAAGATACGAAGGCGCCGATGCCGGCCATAGATTTGGCGAAGGTGTTGAACAGCACGTCCACACCGTCCGTCACGCCGAAGTGCGATGCGGTGCCGCGGCCGCCCTCGCCCATAGTGCCGAAGCCGTGGGCGTCATCGACCAGCAGGCGGAAGTTGAACTCGTCCTTCATAGCGACGATCTTGTCCAGCTTGCCCAGATCGCCCTTCATACCGAATACGCCTTCGGTAATGACCAGTACGCCGCCGTTCTGCTCCTCGGCCAGCTCGGTGGCGTGGCGCAGCTGGAGGCGGAGGCTGTCCATATCGTTGTGTCCGAATACGAAACGCTTGCCCTTGTGCAGGCGCAGGCCGTCGATGATGCAGGCGTGCGCTTCGGCATCGTATACCACCACGTCGCGGGGGGTGAGCAGGCAGTCGATGATGGAAATCATGCCCTGGTAGCCGAAGTTGAGCAGGAAGGCATCCTC
>CAYYUW010000101.1:0-10062 GCA_964474985.1 uncultured Alistipes sp.
TGACGCTTACGGTGCTGGCGCCGGTGCTCGAGGAGATGATCTTCCGCGGTGCGATACTCGAGTCGGTGCGCGCCAAGAAGGGTACAGCTGCCGCAATATTGATCTCGGCGACGGTCTTTGGCGTCATCCACCTGATTCCCCAGCAGGTGGTCAATGCCTTTTTCATCGGACTAATCCTCGGATACATATACATTAAGACAGGTTCACTGGTGCCGGTCATAATCATCCACGCCCTGAATAACGGACTGGCATTCATAATGATGCAATGGTCCGACACGGCCGACACCTCGCTGCGGGCGATGATAGAGAACGACAAGATCTACGGCGCGGTTTATGCGGTCGCACTGATCGCATTCGCGGCGTCGGCATATATGGTCTGGCGTTCTGTTAAAAGAATGGAATCGGCCGAAAAAAGCGTGAGGTAAACTTCACCGCAATATAATAATCGGGGCGCAGAGTGCGTTTGTTGCAGGAAAAGCATTATCTTTGCAATTTGATTATGATCCGATTATACAAAATAGCAGTCGTCGTTGCGGCGGTCGCTCTTGCGGGCGGCTGTCGCGAGATGCCGCATCCGTTCGAGTACGACAGGGTGGTGGCTCAGGTGGGCGACAGCAAGTTGCGCGAGAGCGACCTGCAGTCGCTGAACCTGTCGGTCGACGGCAAGGACAGCCTCGCGATGCTTGAACTGTATGTGGACAAGTGGGTCAAGAAGGAGCTGAAGCTGCGCGCTGCGGAGACGCTGTTCCGCGACAGCGAGGAGGATATCGAGGCTATGGTGGCCGAGTATCGCAATTCGCTGCTGATGCGCCGCCTCGACCAGCACTATGTCGACCAAAAGCTCGACACCACCTTTACCGATGCGCAGATCGCCGAGTACTACGACCGGCATCCGTCGGATTTCCGCCTTGACCGCACGGTGGTCAAGGGGCGGCAGGTGCGAGTTCCGACGTCGTTCCGTCAGGCTGGCAAGCTGCGCGAGCTGATGCGCTCGTCATCGGAGGAGAAGCTGCAGGACTGGCGCGACATCTGTCAGAAGAACAATCTCGACGTGCAAGAGTTCGACACGTGGGTGGAGTATTCGGATTTTCTGGCGACGCTGCCTACGCGGCGCGGTCGGGACTACACCGATCTGCTGCGGCGCGGCGAGTTGCAGGATATGAGCGATGCCGACGGCCGTTACTACTTTATCCTGACGGATATACGGCGTGAAGGCGAAGCTGCGCCGTTGGAGCGTGTGCGCGAGACCATACGCCGCATACTGTTCAACCAGCGGCAGAGCGAGATTATCCGCTCCGAGGAGGAGAGGATATACCGTGAAGCCGACCAGCGCGGTGATATCAAAATAAATATCGATCGGGCGGAGACGGACGATCGGGAGAATGAAACGAAATAAACGAATGATTATATGATTAAGAAAAGCGTATCGATTTTTTGCGCGTTGCTCGCCGTGGCGTCGCTTTATGCCCAAAAGCAGCCTGTCGTAGTCGACAAGGTGGTGGCGGTGGTCGGCAACTCGGCGATTTTCTACTCCGATATGGTCGAGACGGCCGAGCAGCTGGTCAGCCAGCGGCGCGAAATGGGCTATACCTCGGATCGCGATCCGCATAACGAGGCGCTCGAACAGCTGCTCCTTCAGAAACTTCTCTATCATCAGGCGTTGATCGACTCGGTGGAGGTGAACAAGTCGGACATTATGGTGGCTGTCGAGAATATGGTCCAGAATATGATCTCCGAGGCAGGCTCCATAGCAGCGCTCGAGGCCGAACAGCACAAGGCGGTGTTCGATATCCGCGAGACGATGCAGCAGCAGTACGAGGAGATGCAGTACGCGCAGTCGATGCAGCGGACCGTGACGGACAAGGTGACAATCACCCCGGGCGAGGTGGAGCGGTATTACAAGTCGATGCCCAAGGACAGCCTGCCGTTAGTGCCCGAGCAGTATGTCTATGCACATATAACCAAATATCCCTCGTCGATGACCGAGGCGAAGCAGCGCGTGAGGGAGCGCCTGCTCGATATGCGCGAGCGCATCATTTCGGGCAAGGCCAGTTTCGCCACGCTGGCGCGTATGTACTCCGAGGACGGCTCGGCCGTTCGCGGCGGCGAGCTGGAGCCTATGGCGCTCGACGGATTCGTGCAGCCATTTGCCGATGCACTCGAGAAGCTCAAGCCGGACCAGATTTCTGAAGTGGTCGAGACAGAGTACGGTTTCCATATCATTCAGATGATCGAACGCACGCCCAACGGCAACTACCGGTGCCGCCATATACTTCTGCGGCCCTACTATACGCCGTCGGAACTGGCCGAGAGCGACCGCCTGCTCGACAGTCTCGCCGCCCTTATACGCGCCGACTCGATTACGTTCGAGAAGGCTGCGCTGGAGCATTCCGACGACCTCTATTCCAAACAGAACGGCGGTTTGGTTTCCAATCACGACATACTTGAGAGTCAGCAGGCTTTCGACGCCAAGCTCACGCAGACAAAGTTCTACAAGGAGTATCTGATGACCGCCGATTACAACGCCATTCGCCGGCTGAAGGTGGGCGAGATATCTAAAGCCTTTCAGACCACCGATATGAAGAGCAACCAGCTGAGCAAGATTATCAAGCTGGTGGATGTGATTCCGTCGCACCCCGCCACGCTCGAGGAGGACTATCTGATGATCGAGGAGGCTGCGTTGAACGACAAGAAGCATCGCGAGTTCGAGAAGTGGCTGAACGATAAGATCGACGGCATGTATGTGCGCATCGATCCCGAGTATCGCGACGGCGAATTTGAAAACAAGCATTGGGTGAAGTAATTTCCGGTACGCTTTGAAACGCCTCTTTATGATATTCGCGGCTTGCCTTGCCGCCTGTTCGATACTTTTCGCCCAAAACCCTTCGGCGAAGAGTCCGGCCGGCCGCAAACCTGTGGATATGCAGGGCGCGGAGGCCTATTCGATCGAGTACATGGATACCACTGCACTGTGTTTGGTAGGCGATGTGATGTTCTACCATAACGGTACGGTGATAACGTGCGACAGCGCGGTGCGATACAGCGAGAAACGTATGGAGTGCTTCCGCAATGTGCTCATAAACAAGGATTCACTGTATGTTTACGGCGATCGTGCCGAATACAACGGCGAAGCTAATATGGCCTACGTCTATTCGCCTTTGATCAAGGTGGTCGACGGCGATGCCGTGATGTACACCTATAATTTCTCGTACAACACGCTGGACAATATCGGCCGGTTCAGCGGCGGCGCCATAGTTACCAAAGGCGATAACCGCCTCGAAGCCAAACGCGGCTATTACTTCGCCGACAGCAGCGAAGTGGTATGCGTGGAGGCTGTGCAGATGCGCGACAGCATCTACCGGCTGCAATCCGATTCGGTGATATACAACCTCGATGACGATGTGGCGCGGTTCTTCACCTCGACATTCGTGTGGAACGACAAGAACGAGATGGTCAATGCCGATGCGGGACGCTACGACAGGCCGGCCGACCGCTTCGAACTATTCAAAAACAGCTACGTACTCTCCGAAAAGCAGGAGGTGTGGGCCGACAGCATCGACTACAACCGCACTACCGGCAATGCCGTGTTGAGGCGCAACATACAGATCGACGACATAGACTATAAAGTACTGGCATTCGGCGATTATGGCGAGTACTGGGGCGAGCGCGAGGAAGCGCTGCTGACCGATCGCCCGTCGGTTATAAGCTACGATCCCGAGCAGGGCGATTCGCTCTACGTGCGTGCCGATTCGATACTTTTGTTCACACCCCGCACCGAAGCGGCCGACTCGGTCGGTATGGCAGTCGACAGCGTCGCGATAGTTGCCGATACGCTGCAATTGCCCAATTCTGAGGAGAATATGCCGGCTGCGAATATGCCGGTTCCAGAGGTTCCTGCACCGGTTGTCGAGCAGTCTGCTTCGGATATGCCGGCCGAGAGCGGTTCTGAGGCAGAGACCCCAGAATCGACCGGATCGAGCGAATCCCAGCCGGAAGAAAGCACCGAACAGCCGCCTTTGCCGCCAGTGCCGCCGAGGGAGGACCCGTCCGCCCCTGCGGCAGAGGAGAGCAGTGAAGCGGCTGAGAAGGAACAGCCGAAAGCTGACAAGACTGATCTGCGGGCCGAGAAGCAGGCGCGGCGAGAAGCGCGGCTGAAGAAAAAGGCTGAGGAGCGGAGGCGCAAGCGGGCTGAGCGTATGGCCAAATATGAGAAATCGAAAGGCATCTATCGTGACAGCGTTGCAACGGGCAGCGACACGACGGGTATTCAGCCTGTCGATTCGTTGGCGGCCGAAGGAATGATCCTGCCTGCAGATTCCGTCGAGATGACGGAGCAGGGCGACAGCATAGCCGATTCGACAGTGCGGCGCATCATACGTGCATATAGGAACGTGCGCAGCTACCGCAATGATTTTCAGACTGTGTGCGACTCTATGGCAGTGCTGTCCGAGGACTCGACCATACACATGTATATCCGCCCCGTATTGTGGAACGAGAACAACCAGATTACGGCTCAGACGATAGATATCTATACTGCCAACCAGCAGATAACGCGCGCCGAATTTGTAGGCGATCCCATAATGGCCGAAATGATTGATACTTCGGCATATAACCAAGTTGCAGGCAAGACCTTGGAGGCGCTGTTCCGCGACAATGAGATCTATCGTGTGAACGCCGTCGGCAACGGGCAGACGCTTTACTACACAGTGGACGAAAATTCGGGCGAAGTGACGGAGTTTATGAAGATCGAGTGCGCCGATATCACGTTCCTGATAGCCGAACGCACGGTCGAGACGATCGTATGGCGCGGCAATCCCGTGTACTCGATATACGCTATCGAACAGGTGCCGCCCGATATGGAGCGCCGGCTGAAGAATTTCGAATGGCAGGGCGACAGGCGGCCAACGCTCGGAGATGTTTTCGATAGACAGATCATTCCGTCGATCCGAGAGCGGATGCTCGCAATGCCGCAGCCGCAATTCCCGATTATGCGGAACATAAACCGTCATCGCCAGCGCCTTGTAGACAGCGGGATGTGGATGGACCGCAACGATACGTTGTCGCCCGAGGCTGTGGAGTTTGTCGAAAGCATTGAAAAATAGCTGACTCCGTCTTGTATAGCGGCCGAAGCAGCGTGGCGGCAGGATATGCGGCTTATTATTTTGAAGAAAAATATCGAAAAAAATCGGCCGGCAGTTTGCAATTTGTGAAAAAAGCATTACTTTTGCCCCTGCAAACAGCAAAAACGGTGTGGTAGTTCAGCTGGTTAGAATGCCTGCCTGTCACGCAGGAGGTCGCGAGTTCGAGTCTCGTCCATACCGCAAGAAAGGTGTCAGTCCGAGAATGTGTCCCATTACCAATGTGTGGGTTCGGGCAGACTCCTTACTTGTTTATATAGACTTGCACTTATGCACATACCCGTCGGGTGCGGGGGAGGGTATTATTTGTAGTTGTTCCCATTCAAATTAACATTACATTTTTGGGAATTTATTAGCAAAATTTGGTGTGGCGATAAGAATATTAGGGCGAAAATGAATTTTGCATGTGCGCCTTTTTTGCTTGCAAAGTTCGCATACAAAATCGCTATGTCAAAGTCGGCCTCTTTCTGACGGATACTAACGAACATGTGAAACTTGAATTATGCTATTCAACTCATTTGAATTTCTGATATTTCTGCCACTGGTTTTCCTTGGATATTGGTTTGTATTCAAGAAACTACGTGTACAGAATCTTTTTGTAGTCGTTGTTAGTTATCTATTTTATGGATGGTGGGATTGGCGTTTCCTTTTTTTGATATTCCTTACCACTTTATTATGTTTTTCCGCAGGTTATTATATTGACAAGTTTAGCGACCGTAGAAAACGAAGGTTGATTTGTGGACTGAATATAGCAGTAAATATAGCAATCCTATGCTATTTCAAATATTTCAATTTCTTTGCGGATAATTTACGAATACTTTTAGGGCAATTTGGATATCAATTAGACTGGTTTACATTGGATGTACTATTACCTGTCGGCATTAGTTTTTATACATTTCAAGCTATAAGTTATCCAATAGATGTATATCGGGGTGAAATAAAAGCCACAAAGGACTTTGTGGCTTTTACGGCATTTATCTCGTTTTTCCCTCAGTTGGTTGCCGGCCCTATTGAGCGGTCGACCCAGCTTTTACCTCAGTTTGAAAAAGAGAGGCACTTTGACTATAATAAAGCTGTGGATGGCATGCGACAGATTTTGTGGGGTGGGGTTAAAAAGATTGTAATTGCTGATAACTGTGCCCTGTTGGCTAACAATGTTTTCGCTAATTATCATAATTGTAGCGCTCCGATACTATGGTTTGGTGCTCTAATGTTTACTTTCCAGATTTATGGGGATTTCTCCGGTTACTCGGATATTGCCATAGGAGTAGCTCGGTTGTTTGGAATCCGTCTCCGTCAGAATTTCCATTATCCTTACTTTTCAAGGGACATAGCTGAATTTTGGAGAAGATGGCACATATCCCTCAACACTTGGTTCAGAGACTATATTTATATCCCGCTTGGAGGCAGCCGATGCTCAAAAGCAAAAGTCGCAAGAAATACGATGATTATCTTCTTGGTTAGTGGTCTTTGGCATGGTGCTAACTGGACATTCATAGTATGGGGCGCATTTCATGGCTTATTATTCCTTCCATTGATTCTATTGGGCAAAAATCGAAATAATTTGGGGGTAGTTGCAGATAATAGGAGAATCCCAACTTTAAAAGAACTTTTCCAAATACTATATACATTCCTATTGGTAATGATCGGATGGGTAATTTTTCGGGCACCGAGCATTAATGACGCATGGCAGTATCTCGTAATGTCAGTTTCAATAAATGAGAGTGCTACATATTCCATTGGTCCAACTACAACAATCTTGTCGACGGTTGTAATGATTATACTTATGTTAATCATTGACTGGACGCAACGTCATAAGACTTTTGGACTGCAGATTGTAGAAGGTATGAATATCGTGGTAAGATGGGGCGTGTATGCTGCGTTATTATTTATGATACTTATCTTTGCCGGTCAACAAGAACAATTTATATATTTCCAGTTCTAATTATGAGAAAATTCTTGTTACGAGTTACAGCATTGGGAGTTATATGTATGATCCTTCTCATTGGCTTTCATATAGTCGTGGGTAGATCATTCAATAATGCAATCCTACTTCCAAGAGATGTAAACAAGGTCTTCCTTGGTAATTCTACATTTGAGTATGGAATAGATGATTCAAAAATACCCGGCTCTATCAATTTCGCTCAGAATGCAGAGCCTATTGATATTATGTATGCAAAGCTTAAACTTTTGGTTCAATTCAATCCACAGATTGACTCTGCCTTTATTGAGCTTGATGATATTGTGCTATATAACAACGAATTGGAACCAACGGTGTCAAATGCTATATATCTCAATGCCTTTGATGCCGAGGATTGGTGCACAAACTTAACTCAACGCCGTTTCAATCGATTTACGGCATATTTTAGTCACGCTTATGATGTTATTAAGATTAGACTGATTCTTACAAGTAAAGAAATTCGCGAACTGGGAATAGGTTGCTATGCTGATTTACATCGTGATAAATTGAGCGAGTCTATCAAACGCTATAAAAAGGCAACCGGAAGGAGATCGATTCCACCGGCTAACTTATACTATTATAAAAAGATTGTAGAGTTTTGTCGAACGAATGGCATTACTCCAATTTTCCTCAATATACCAAATTATAAGTTAACGTGGGATGAAAATCAATATCGGGACTTCCATGAGAAGTATTTCAAAGATGTAAATCTAATTGATTGCAGGCAGATACAACTGCCAGACTCATGTTACGGAGACCTCTACCATATAAACTATCGTGGAGCATCTATTTTTACAGACTCATTATATAGACTGATTTATCAATAGCATAATGTCTATACATAGAAACTGTGTTCGCAGGCACTTGGGAGGTGCGGAGTTGGCACCGATTGGCTTGCTTAGTGCGTTTGTCACGGTAAAAGTTGATGTGGGTTGTTCATTTATAGCCGCCATGGTCAGTTGATCCAGTGTATCCCCAAAGTATCCGTCCGATAGAGGTCGACTTTGATGTAGTGATTTTGCCTAAAAGTTCGCTTCTAAAAACGCCACGCGAAAGTCGGCCAGTTTCGGCTTTTTTGTTTCCGTGATGGCCGCCCGAACTCGCGACCGACTAAGCCTCCCCTATCAAGGGGAGGTTTGGAGGGGTTGTCAGTATTAAGTAATAGCGAACTTGTGGCTGCAATTGTATTATATGGTGCGAGTTGCAGCCTGCGGAGGAGAGCGAAGCGAGCCTCTGCCGCCCCAAGGCTGCGGCCTGCGCAGTTTAAAAGAAGCCGCAACTTGCTGTCAGAAATATTCGCATCCGATGACCTGCTCATTTATGCGGCAATGATTGATATTATGAAAAAGTCTGAGGGCGGGAGAGTAGGTGTATCGCTACAGCTACCGGTTGTGCAAACAGAAAATATAACAAAAAAGAATGTATGTAAAACATATCAAAGATAAAAGAATAGTTACCTTTACCCGTCCCCAGACACTGCCTATGCGGCAACTTCCGTGCCATAAGGGAGCATCCGAGCGGCTGAACGGGCTATTCTGTCGATGTGCCGCGGCCGATCGTAGCAGCATGGCGACGGGCGTCATCTATGAAAGTAATGAATATTGCCTCCATATTCACGTCGCCTGCCGTCGCCATTATTTCGGGGTGAAACTGTACGCCCCATACCGGTCGGCCGTCGGCAGCTTCGATCGCTTCAACAGTACCATCGGCCGTATGCGCCGTTGCCTTGAACCCGCGGGCGACATCCTTGACCGCTTGGTGGTGGAACGTGTTGACGGCATAGCTGTCGGCTTGCAGGGCCTCGGACAGCCGCGAGCTGCTGTTTATCGTTATCGTATGGGTCCCGATGTCTGCGCTGACGTGTTGCCAGTGGGATATGCTGTCGGAATACTGTGCCGGCAGATCCTGCCACAGCGTACCTCCGTAAGCTACGTTTATCATCTGTACTCCGCGGCATATTCCGAGTACGGGGATGCCTGTTTTTTGCGTCAGGTGAAGTATCGCCAACTCGCACCTGTCGCGCACCGAATCCACTTGGCCCATAGCTTCGTGGGGCCTTTCTCCGAAAAATTTAGGCGCAACATCTCCGCCGCCCGACAGCAGCACGCCGTCGAGCCGTTCGAGCAGCTGCGCAAGCATCGCAGCATCATCGCTGACGGGAATTATAACCGGAATGCCGCCGGCATCTTCGACGGCCTGCCAATAGGAGTTGTATAGCGATGTCCGGCTGCCGTTTGTCGCGGTTATTCCGATCAACGGGCGATATGCGGTGGCGGCCGCCTCGACGGCGCGATCGACCGAGCGGTTGTACTGCCGCAATGCCCGCGGCAAACGTGCTCCGGCATCGACAGCTGCAAGAACGAGTAACGCGACTGCGATCGGGATGATGCGACAGCAGTATTTCATATTGTCAGTCGTTTTCCATCGCGTCCCAGAAGTCCATATCCATTTTCATCACGCGCAGTATCCTTTCGGTTTGCAATCCGAGTCCGCTGTCGTAAATGTACTCGGCCAGTTGCTGCCCGTTGATCAATATTATCGTAGGGTTGCCGTTGAGACTTTTGACATACTCCGTCGCTCCGGAGGTAAAGTCCGATGTGGTTATGAAGACTCCCTTTTTCGACGGCGTGGCTGCTACCGCACCTCCGAAATTCTGAACTTCCACACGGCTTACGTTGTGTCCCGTCGCATAACGCTTGGCCTGTATGGATATGTGGTTGAATCCTAAAATATCCTCTTTGATGATGCCGTCTATGCCGCCGTCGTTGGATATTTTGGTTACCGTTCCGGAATTTTTGACCTCTCCGCCATAGCCCAATGATTGCAGCAACTTGACTACCAATCGCTCGAACTCGTATGGCTTTTTCGAAAGAATGGTCTTCAGAATGTCCGAGTATATGGTATTTTTTATGTTGTCGTATGAACTGTCGAGCCACTCTTGCGGGGTGTGGCTGTCTGCGATAT
>CAYYUW010000102.1:0-6678 GCA_964474985.1 uncultured Alistipes sp.
CGACGAAATCTACGACGAAGCTATGGCCGCCCTGACAATGCTCGGCTTCGCCCGCACCGCCTCAGACAAAGTGCTCAAAAACATCCTCAAACAAAATCCCGACTGCTCCGTCGAAGACGCCGTCAGACTCTCCCTCAAGCAACTGTAGCAGCCTGCGGAGGTGAGCATAGCGAGCCTCCGCCGCCACAAGGCTGCGGCTCGCGCGGTTCTAAAGAACCGCAACTTTATCGCAACATATTACGCAAATAATTGTTGTTGTGGCCTTGATTCTGTCTCTTTGACACGGATATTCGCGCCCGCCCTCCGCCCCCTTTAGGGCGGGCGCGCAGATTGCTTTGCAATCTGATTTTGCAGTGAACTATGCCTTGCGAAATCGCATTGTAGCAAGATTCTCAGGCCGAAGACTTTCGCGGCTTCAAAGAAGCCGCAATTGGTCGCAAAATATTACGCGGCACATTCTGCCGCGCATCTGTATCGCCGAAGGCGTGAGCAACAGAAGGTGATTATAACTGCCCACGCGATTATGTTGCATCCGCGTCCTGCCAAGCGTCCAAACGCTGCAACCGCATCCCGCCAAGCATTCACGGCAGTCAATATCCCCCGCACCCAGCTGAGTTTTCGGCTTTTACATTTCCACTTCGCGGCGGTTGGCGAGGGCTTGGGTGATAGTCATTTCGTCGACGTATTCGAGTTCGTCGCCGAATCCGAGACCGCGGGCGATTGTGGTGACCTTGACGGAGGGGAATGCGCGCAGGCGGTTAAGGATATAGAATAGGGTAGTCTCGCCCTCGACGGAGGTATTTAGGGCGAGGATGACCTCTTTGACGCCTCCGCGGGAGACGTTGTCGATAAGCATATCGATTTTGAGGTCGGAGGGGGCTATGCCTTGCATCGGGGAGATTACGCCGCCGAGCACGTGGTATACGCCGCGATATTGGCGGGTATTTTCGATGGATATCACGTCGGCGACCTGCTCGACGACGCATACGGTGGAGCGGTCGCGGCGCGGGTCGGCGCATATAGGACATATCTCCTCGTCGGACAGATTGTTGCAGCGGCTGCAGTATCGTATCGAGGTTCGGAACCGGTCGATGCTCGAGGTCATATCCTTGACGCTTGCCGCATCCATACGCAGTATGTGCATAGCCAGCCGCAGAGCTGTGCGGCGGCCTATACCTGGCAGTTTCGACAGTTCGGCGGTAACATCTTCAAGCAGTCGGGACATAGGGCATTGCAATGGTTTCAGTCAATGGTTTCAGTCAATCATTTCTATGGAGCGTGCTTCGATCCAGCCTTTTTTGCCGTCGGCTATTGTGATCTCGATCCAGTCGGACATACGGTTTCCCACACGGACTTTTGTGCCCTCGTGCAGCACGAACATATCGGTCGAGGTTTTGTCGGGCGATGCTTTGACCGATACGGCAGCGCTCATCACTATGGCCTCGGTGGGTGTTGTGCTGCGTCGGCGTTCGGATATTGCGAATGAGGTGGTTATGGCGAAGAGCAGCAGCGAAGTGACGGCTGCGAAGAATCCCGCCTTGCGGAACAGCAGCGACTGCACCAGCAGATAGATCATCACGGCGAACAGCATCGCGGCGAAGAATACGATCGACAGCACGGCCCAAGTGTTGCCGCTAACGGCCTGCCGCACGGAGCGTATCCACCGTGTGGCGAACAGCTCGGGCACGGTCTGTATGTGGTCTTTGGTGTAGCTGTTGGCCACGTCGAGGTTGTAGCGTATGTCCTCGTCGCTCGGGTCCAGCCTGAGGGCCTTGTTGTAGTAGAGTATCGCGCGGCCGGTCTTGCCGTCCTTGAAGTATGCGTTGCCCATATTGTAGTAGAGCTTTGCCGATGCCACGCTGCGGCTCTCTATGGCGTGGTACAGTTCGAGTGCACGGCGGTAGTCGGCATTTATGTATGCGGTGTTGGCCTCATCCCACAGGGCGGCATTGTCGGCAGGCAGAGCCTCAGCAGCCTCGACAGTTTCACCGGTTTCCGAAGCTTCGACAGCCTCGGCCGGCACAGCGGTCGTATCCGCGCTCTGCAGAGTGGCCGAGGCGGCCGAGCAGAGCAGCGTGAACAGAAGCGATAATGTTAGGTTTTTCATCTCCCGATTATTTTTTAATGGTAGATTCCAATTTTGAAATTATCTTCACGCCCTCGGCGTATATTTCGCTCATCTGGGCCGATGCGACGGGCGAATACTGCGCTTCGTCGCACGAGGCGATGATGTCGATGAACTGCTGGGCCGTTTCGGGCGCTATGCCGCGCTTGCGCAGCTCCTCGCGCACGTTGTCCTTGGTGAGGTTGGCCACGGGGATATTCAGTTTATCGCTCATGTAGCCCCACAGTGCGCGGAGCATCTCCTCGTAGAAGCAGTGCTGGTTGCCGTCCTTCATATATCCGGCGGCTGCGCGGAACCGCTGCAGCGCCACGCGGTTAGCCCGTTTGCCGCGGATCAGGGTTACGTTCTGCATCTCCTTGATCCGCTTGCGCAGGTAGAGCGACGCGGCGCCGAACGCGAGCGTGAGCAGCAGCAGGATGATCCAGTACAGACCGCTGCCGATGAATGCCGAGCGTACGGGACGCAGCCCTGCACCGCCGATCTTGATGAAGCGTATGTCCTGACCGAGCAGCTTCACATCCTCTTTCGACAGGCCGCCTATTATGGTGTTGCCCGAGGCTCCGCTGCCGGAGGTGTCGGGCTGCACGTCGATCGACAGCTCGCGCGAGGAGAGCGTCACGTACTTCATCAGTTCGGGGTTGAAGTATGTAAATTCGACTGCCGGCACGGTGTATTCACCCTCGGCGCGGGCGATGAAAGGATATTCGAACTGCCGGTATCCGCTGATTCCGCTGGTCGAGTTCTTGAGGCTTTCGGTCGTCTTGACGTCGTACAGTTCGAACGACGTGGGCAACTCGAGTGCAGGCGCCTGCACGAAGGGCAGGTTGCCCGTGCCTTCGATCTTGACGGTGTAGGTAGTGGCCGAGTTGGCGGTCAGTGTCGATTGGGGCGGCACAGCCTCCATGTTGAACTTGCCCACCGCGCCGGTGAATGAATGCGGGGCGGTCGACGGCAGGGCCTTGACGGTTATGTCTATGGGCTGCGAGGTGAGCTTGCGGCGCACCTCGACTACCTCGTCGGTGTCGAAGAAGGGATCGAATCCCTGCGAACGCCCGGGTATGACTACTTGAGCTATGGCCGTCATCTCTATGGGATCGATGCGCAGTTTGCCGACCTGCTGCGGGTAGAGCAGATACTCTCTTATGACCAGTGTTTCATATATGCGGCCGTTGTACGATTCGCGCTGCCACATATTGTTGTCGCTGTTCAGCTCCTGTGTCCAGAATCCGTTGAACGACGGGAATTTGACCCCGTCGATGCCGGCCAGCGCCACACGTTTGTAGAGCTTCAGCGATACGGTCAGCGGTTCGCCCTTGTATACGCTGCTGCGGTCGACTATGGTCCGTATCAACAGGTCGTTGGGACCTACCGAGGCTTTGCCTGCCGATCCTTTGTCTTGATTCTGGGACTGTTGCGCCTCGCTCTCCTCGACGACCTCGATCGTTACGGGTGAGGTGCGGTAGCTTTTGCCGTTGACCTTGATTTCGGCCGCACCGACGGTGAACTTGCCCGTTGCGGGGGCCGAAAGCACGTAAGTGAAGGTGTTGTTGACCGAATTTTCCATTGCGCCGTTCACGATCATCATATTGGTGCTGTGATACGACACGGGACCGGCTATCAGGTCGAAGCCGTCGAATGTCGGGGCCGTGAACGAGTTGTCGTCGGGTTCGGCGTTGAGGCTGAACTCGATGCGGAAGTTTTCGCCCGAGGCCACCAACAGCGGGGCCGACGCCTCGAACGATACCGGAGCGGCCGCTCTCGCAAACGCCATACATAACAGTGCGACAAGGCACAACGTCAGTTTTCTCATCAGATTCATTCTGCGCAAATCAAAATATCTATTCCATAATCTCCGGCACGCAACCGGATTAAAATCGGTATGCACCCGCAACGGCGGGGCGCCACGCGATCCGCGAGCCTCGAGGGTCATACCATAATATAACGCGCCGTGGGGCGGTTTATTATTCCGACGGTCGAAAATTGCCGGCCGTCAGACTGCATCTCCCGACACGAAACCTCCGGCGGAAAAAGCGATTCCGCCGGAGAAGTCGTTGGGATAGTCAGTCTCAGTGTTTGAAGTCGGCGAAGAAGTCGTTGCCCTTGTCGTCCACGATGATGAACGCGGGGAAGTTCTCGACATAGATCTTGCGCACGGCTTCCATTCCCAGCTCGGGGAAGTCGACCACCTCGACGCTCTTGATGCTGTTCTTGGCCAGCACGGCAGCCGGACCGCCGATCGAACCGAGGTAGAATCCTCCGTGTTTCTTGCAGGCGTCGGTGACGGCTTGCGAGCGGTTGCCCTTTGCCACCATAACCATCGAGCCTCCGTGGTCTTGGAACAGATCGACGTAGGGGTCCATACGGCCTGCGGTAGTGGGTCCGAAGCTGCCCGAAGCCATACCCTGCGGGGTCTTGGCCGGACCGGCATAGTATACGGGGTGCTTCTTGAAGTATTCGGGCATTGGCTTGCCTTCGTCGAGCATCTGCTTGATGCGGGCGTGAGCTATGTCGCGTGCCACGATCAGGGTGCCTTTGATGTTGAGGCGTGTCTTGATCGGGTACTTGGTCAGGGTGGCGCGCACCTTGTCCATACCCTCGTCGAGATCGATTTCGACGGCGGGCGACATTGCCGGAGCCTCCTTTGGCAGGAAGCGTGCCGGATTCTTCTCGAGCTGTTCGATGAAGATGCCATCCTCGGTGATCTTGGCCTTGATGTTACGGTCGGCCGAGCAGCTTACGCCGATGCCCACCGGACACGAAGCTGCGTGACGGGGACCGCGTATTACGCGTACGTCGTGAACCAAGTACTTGCCGCCGAACTGTGCACCGATGTTGCTCTTGCGGCAGATGTCGAGCACCTTCTGCTCCCACTCTAAATCGCGGAAGTAGCGGCCGCCTTCGTTGCCCGAGGTGGGCAGGTGGTCGAGATATCCGGCCGAAGCCTTCTTCACGGTTGCAAGGTTGGTTTCGGCCGAGGTGCCACCGATGCAGAGTGCGAGGTGATAGGGCGGGCAGGCCGAGGTGCCGAGGTCCTTGATATGCTCGGCGATGAACTTCTCGAGGTTCTCCTCGGTGAGCAGTGCTTTGGTCTGCTGGTAGAGGAATGTTTTGTTGGCCGAGCCGCCTCCCTTGGTGATGAACAGGAACTTGTACTCGTTGCCGCGGGTGGCGTAGAGGTCGATCTGGGCGGGCAGGTTGGTGCCGCTGTTCTTCTCGTCGAGCATCGTGAAGGGAACCACCTGCGAGTAGCGCAGGTTGCGCTCCTTGTATGTTTCATAGACGCCGCGGGTGATGCACTCGGCATCGTCGGCGCCGGTATATACGTCCTCGCCCTTCTTGCCGATGCAGATAGCCGTGCCGGTATCCTGACAGGTGGGCAGCTGGCCCTCGGCTGCTACGCACTGGTTGAGCAGCATCGTGTATGCCACGAATTTGTCGTTGTCGGTAGCTTCTGGATCTTGGAGTATGTTTGCGAGTTTCTGAAGATGCGCAGCTCGCAGGTAGAACGAGACGTCGTTGTAAGCCTCCTTGGCCAGCAGTTCGAGACCCTTGGGGTCGACCTTTAGGATGCGGCGGCCGTCGCACTCTACGACCTTGACGTAATCTTTGGTAAGCAGCCGGTACTCGGTGGTGTCTTCACCCATGGGAAACGGCTCCTGATAAATAAATTCAGCCATAGCTTTTGCAGTTTATATTTTGGTATTCTATTTTCCGAATGCAAATGTATGAAAAACATTCGTGAAAAGAATAACACACCGCAGGATATTATTCGATTTTATTCGCATTTTGCCCGATCGGGCTTTCATTCCGACAGCCGGCAGCGGCAAAAAAGTGCGATTATTGCATTAAATTGTCGTGAGGTGTTATGCCGTATCCAAAAAATTAGTATTTTTGCAAAGATTTTAATAAATCGCCATTGAAGCGAACGGAACAAATAACATTAATACATTAATACTATGGTATCTTACAAAGATCTGGGCCTTGTGAACACCCGCGAAATGTTCGCCAAGGCAATCAAGGGCGGGTACGCGATCCCCGCTTTCAACTTCAACAATATGGAGCAGTTGCAGGCTATCGTGTCGGCTTGCGTCGAGGCCTCGTCGCCGGTGATCCTTCAGGTGTCGTCGGGCGCCCGCAAGTACGCCAACCAGACCCTGCTGCGCTACATGGCTCAGGGAGCAGTCGAGTATGCCAAGGAGCTGGGCAAGAACATTCCTATCTGCCTGCACCTCGACCACGGCAACTCGTTCGAGCTGTGCAAGAGCTGCATCGATATGGGCTTCTCGTCGGTTATGATCGACGGCTCGTCGCTGCCCTACGATGAGAACGTGGCTCTGACCAAGAAGGTAGTCGAGTACGCTCACCAGTTCGATGTTACCGTCGAGGGCGAGCTGGGCGTGCTGGCCGGTGTCGAGGACGAGGTTTCGGCTGAGCACCACACCTACACCGATCCCAAGGACGTCATCGATTTCGTCACCAAGACCGGTGTCGACTCGCTGGCTATCTCGATCGGTACTTCGCACGGCGCCAACAAGTTCAAGCCCGAACAGTGC
>CAYYUW010000103.1:0-3518 GCA_964474985.1 uncultured Alistipes sp.
CTGGTCGAGATGGTCGACCTGCGCCCGACGAGCACCGTGTTGGAGGGGCGCGCGAACAAACTGCCCGTCATCTGGCGCGCCTTCATGAGCGGACTGCTGACGGGCTCGCAGCGCATCAACATCGACCGCACGGTCGAGGCCGTGGAGCAGGCTTTCGCCCAGTCGCCCTATTTGGACAAAAATCCGTCGAATCGATAACCTGTTAATATACGCAATGTTATGAAACGATTACGCACTATATCAGCGCTTGTGGCCCTCCTTTTCTGCACGAGCCTTCCCCTGCGCGCACAGGTGCTTGAGAACACCTATTTCACGATCGACTGGCAGGTGGGCATCCCCGTCGGGACGAGTTTTGCCGACAAGGCTTCGGGCTGGGGCATGAACTTCGAGGGCGGGTACTACATCCTGCCGCAATTGGCCGTCGGCGGCTTCCTCAACTACCAGACCAACCTGCGCAGCGTGGGCCGCGAGACCCTCGCCCTGAGTCCGAATACCGCCCTGACGACCAAACAGAAACACTCCGTTTTCCAGATTCCGTTCGGCGTAACCTCGCGCTGGCTCTTTCTGACCGAGGGCATCGCGCAACCCTACGTGGGGCTGAAACTCGGGCCCAATTACAGTCAGTTTTCGAGCTACTACTACGTCGTCCAGCGCTCGGTCGACCGCTGGGGGTTTTATATCTCGCCCGAGGTGGGGGTCAACCTCTACCCCAACCCGCACCGCCGTTACGGTTTTCACGTGGCCGCCTATTACAGCTACGCCACCAACCGGGGCGACCTGATGGTCTACCACATCGACGGGCTGAACAACTTCGGATTCCGATTTGGCGTCGTCTTCTAAAGACCGTGCAGGAACAATCGACGGGAAGTGTCCGGCAAAATGCCGGATACCTCCCGTCCGCTTTTATCCGCGATCCCAATTTATATCGGTACTCCCCGCCCGGCGGCCGCTCGGCGAATAAGATCCGCACAGCTGCGCCGCATGATCAGGGACGCTCAAAACCCTCGTTTTTAGCGCGTTTCTCCATCGCCGCGATGCGATCTTCGGTGTCGGGGTGCGAGGAGAAGAAGCGGGTGATAATGCTCTGCTTTCCGACGCCGCCCTGCTGTTCCATCTTTTGCAAACGGCGGAACGACATCGACATACACCACGGATTGCGGCTGTTACCCTTCAGAAAATCAAAACCGTAATTGTCGGCCTCGCGCTCCTGCTTCTGCGAGAAACGGGCGTTGACCAGGGCCTCGCTCATGGCACCCAGCTGCGAATTGGACAACTGGGCCGCCCTGCCGCCCGTCGAGGAGACGCAGTCGAGCAGCGCACCGGTCATCAGCGACGTTTTGAAAGCCTTTTTCGAGTGTCGCCGCGCCACATGGCCGATCTCGTGGCCGATCACCCCGAGCAACTCGTCGTCGGTCATAATATCCATCAGCGACGAAAAGACCCGCACGCTGCCGTCGGCGCAGGCAAAGGCGTTGACTTCGGCGGTCTCGTATACCTTGAAATTCAACGGGATGCCGTTGGCATCTTTCAACCCCGCGGTCAGTTTGCGCAGCCGCACGGTGTAGGGGCTGTCCTCCGGGGCGATCTTGTTGTTGGCGTCCATCCATTCGACCGACTCCCTGACATAGGCGGCCATCTGCCGGTCGGTCAGCGAGACAGCCCGCGCAGCCTTGATACCGGCACTGAAGGCCTTTTTCAGATCGAACTGCGCCATCGCCGGCAGGGTCGTCATCACGCACACGGCCACCGCTATGGCGCGCATCATTTTCATAGAGTTCATTGTTTCGGCGGTTTTCAAATCGATACGCAAAGATACGGATAAGCGAGAGCAAAACCAAATAAATTTGGTTTTGCCGAGCGATAGTATCTTCGGCGAAGCCAAAGATACGGATAAGCAAGCGCAATGCCAAATAAATTCGGCATTAAAGAGCGGCATTTTCGGCGAAGCCGCAGACAGACGAACAGTTGCATAGCACCGCCGTCGGACGTCATTTTTCCGCCGGCAGCCGCGCACAAAACAGTCTTATCCGAAAGGAACGTGCGACAACAAATGCAATAAAAAAATCATATTCATATTTTTGATAATATTGTTTTTGTTTTTATTTTTGCACCGCCGAAAAACTATCGGCATGTTGCTAAAACCAAACGGGATAATAAATACGGGATAATAAATATGAGAAAAAACGTACTCTTGATTTTGTTGCTGCTCATCGGAATATTCTGCTCCGCCACCCAAGTGCAAGCGCAAAAATGGGCCGTCAAGACCAACCTGCTCTACTGGGCTACAGGCACGCTGAACGCCGGCGGTGAACTGACCGTAAGCAAGCACTCCACGGTCAATCTTACCTTTAACCTTAACCCCTGGGTCTACGGCGTCGACAACAAAATCCAGCACTGGTTTCTCCGCCCCGAATACCGATACTGGGTCACCGAAGCCCATACGCGTCTGTTCTTCAGTGCGCATGTGATGGGAGGAGGTTTTGAGGTCGGCGGTTTCAAAGTCCCTTTTATCGGCGACAATTTCGAACGACTCAAGAATCTTGTGTATACCTACCATAGCGGGACATTCGTGGCCGCCGGTTTCGGTCTGGGCTACTCGTTCTATCTTTCGCCGCACCTGAATCTGGAGGTTTCGGGCGGTGTTGGTATAGCCCGCATCAAGCACCACGCCGAACCCAACACCAGACACCCGGAATGGGCAGGCATTCCCTGGCGCGGACACGACAAAGTAAACTATCTGCCCGTACCCACCGAGTTGAGCATCTCGCTGGTCTATCTGTTTAACGGTAAAAATAAAAAATAGAATCGCAGCCATGAAAAGATATATCCTCGCGCTCCTCCTTCTGTCGCTGACCGGTCTAAGGCCCGCCAGCGCCCAGACCACCATTGTCGGCGACTTCTCCGTGACACGCAAACAACTCGTCGAGCAGAACGGTAAATTGGTCGTCGAACTGGAGTTCTTCGTCTCGGGCAACTCCGTCACCCGCTCGACCAGCTGGATGATCATTCCCGAGTTGAGCACGCCGGATCGTCAGTCGGTCGTGCTGTTCCCGCACATCATCATCGAAGGACGCTACCAAAAGCACATGCGCAAACGTCAGGAGCGTCTGACCGGCTTCAGCTGGGCCTCGCGCGAACCGTACCGGATTATCGACGTCAAGGGCCGCTCGAAAGACCAGACAATCGAATACCGGATGGAAGTTCCCTACGAGTCGTGGATGGAGGATGCATCGTTGGTGATCCGTCAGGTTTGCACCCATCCGGGCAACAAGCGGAGGGTCTATACCGTGGATGTAAACGGTGCAGTGGATCACCGATAAAGGATTGAGGCGTATGAAATTACGAATTCAATACCGCGTCATACTGCCGCTCTGCGCCGTACTTCTGTCGGTCGGCTGCAACAGCCTGCACAAACTCTCCAAAACAGACCCGCAAGGCTACCTGCACCTGCCCGCCAAGTCGCAACAGGCCTACAAGGCTGAAAGCGAGATGAAGGACGCCCACAAACGACTGATCGA
>CAYYUW010000104.1:0-9142 GCA_964474985.1 uncultured Alistipes sp.
GGCTACCGTCGGCGCTCTGCTCGAACTGCGCGACGCCTACACCGTGGCTCATGCTCGCGGCATTTCGATGAACAAAGTGTTTAACGGTTAAGAAAGTTGGGCATTATGGCAAAATTGAAAATCACTCAGCTCCGCAGCCGCGTAGGTTGCTCGGACATTCAGCGCAAGAACCTTGCAGCGCTCGGTCTGCGCAAGATCAATCAGACCGTAGAGCACGATGACTCGGCTATCATCCTCGGTATGATAGAGCGTGTTAAGCACCTTGTTAAGGTCGAAGAAGTTAAGTAGAACAAAAAAGATCGTAAGAATATGAATCTTAATGAATTGAAACCCGCTAAAGGGTCTACACATCACCAGAAGAGAATCGGTCGCGGACAGGGTTCTGGCCACGGCGGCACCTCGACTCGCGGTCACAAGGGCGCTCAGTCGCGTTCGGGTTACTCGCGCAAGTTGGGCTTCGAGGGCGGTCAGATGCCTTTGCAGCGCCGTCTGCCCAAATTCGGCTTTACCAATCTGAAGAGAGTCGAGTTCAAGGCTATCAACCTCGCAGTTATCGAAGAACTCGCCGCAAAGAAGAATCTCGACAACGTAAACGTCGAGACTCTGATCGAGGCCGGTTTCGTATCGACCGGCGACAAGGTGAAGATTTTGGGTAACGGTGCGGTGACCAAAGCACTGAACGTTACGGCTCACGCCTTCTCGAAGAGCGCAGCCGCCGCTATCGAGGCTCAGGGTGGAACGGTGGTAAAGTTGTAATCAATAAACGACTGCATTATGTATAAAAACGTAATCATCTTTCTTGTGATCATCGTGCTGATAGCTGCAGCGCTGATGACCAACAAGAAGTTTGTCGAAACCCTCAAGAACATCTGGAAGATCGAGGAGCTGCGCAAGCGTATTCTCTTTACGCTCGGGCTGCTGCTCATCTACCGCTTGGGCAGTTTCGTGGTGATTCCGGGTATCAATCCCAATGCATTGGGTGCCGGTTCTGGTATTGCCGACCAAGTAGAAGGCAACGGTCTTCTCGGACTGTTGAACATCTTCACCGGTGGTGCATTCAGCAATGCCTCGGTATTCGCATTGGGCGTTATGCCTTACATTACCGCCTCGATCGTCATACAGTTGTTGGGCATCGTGGTTCCCTATTTCCAGAAGATGCAGAAGGAGGGCGAAAGCGGACGTCGCAAGATGAACCAGTGGACGCGCTTCCTCACCATCGCCGTGCTGGTGCTTCAGGGTCCCGCCTACGTGGCCAACCTGCATCACACGATGGGTGACGCATTCGTGTACGGGAACTCGTTCTGGTACATCTGCTTCGCCACCGTCGTCCTCATCGCAGGTACGATGTTCATCATGTGGCTGGGCGAGAAGATTACCGATCGCGGTATCGGCAACGGTATCTCGCTCATCATTATGATCGGTATCGTGGCCCGCCTGCCGCACGCCCTGATCGCCGAGTTCAACACTCGCTTCACGGCCGCTACCGGCGGTCTTATCATGTTGATCGTGGAGTTGGTTCTGCTGTTCCTCGTATTCATGGCCACTATCGCACTGGTTCAGGCCGTTCGCAAGATCCCCGTGCAGTATGCCAAGCGTATCGTGGGCAACAAGCAGTACGGCGGCGTACGCCAGTACATCCCGCTGAAGATGAACGCTGCCAACGTGATGCCTATCATCTTCGCACAGGCGCTGATGTTCGTGCCGATGCTCTTCGTGAAAGTGGCTCCGAATTTCGCCGCCGCTTTTGCCTATCAGGGCTTCTGGTACAACTTCACCTTCGCCCTGCTGGTGATCGCGTTCACCTACTTCTACACTGCGATCATTATCAATCCCGCAATGATGGCTGAAGATATGAAACGCAACGGCGGCTTCATCCCGGGCGTAAAACCCGGCAAGAAGACCGTCGAGTATATCGACACCATTATGACGAGAATCACCCTCCCGGGTTCGATTTTCCTCGCTATCGTGGCCATTATGCCTGCGCTGGCGATGAAATTCCTCAATATCAATCAGGAGTTCGCGTATTTCTACGGAGGTACCTCGCTGCTGATTATGGTGGGTGTGATACTCGACACTCTCAAGCAGATAGAGAGCCAGCTGCTGATGCGCCGCTACGACGGTCTGATGAAGACGGGTCGCATTCAGGGCCGCAGCTGATGCTCGAAACTAAAGAGTTCTTGAAAGAAAGGAAAGATGATTTACCTTAAGACAGAGGAAGAAATAGAGCTGCTCCGCGAGAACAATCTGCTGGTGAGCGCTACGTTGGCCGAGGTGGGTCGCCACATCGCCCCGGGCATCACCACGCGTGAACTCGACGCGATAGCCGAAGAGTTCATCCGCTCTCACGGAGCAGTTCCTGCTTTCCTCGGGTACAACGGTTATCCCGCGTCGCTCTGCATCTCGGTGAATGAACAGGTTGTACACGGTATTCCGTCGGATTACGCCCTTAAGGAGGGCGATGTCGTATCGGTGGATTGCGGTACGGTTATGAAGGGGTTTGTTGGTGATTCCGCATATACGTTTGCGGTGGGAGAGATCGCTCCCGAAGTCCAAAAATTGCTGGACACAACCAAAGAAGCTCTTTATAAGGGTACTGAGCAGGCTCGCCCGGGCAATCGCGTAGGCGATATCTCGGCAGCCGTGCAGGACTATGCCGAACGAAACGGTTATTCGGTCGTCCGCGAACTGGTAGGACACGGCTTGGGTCGGAAAATGCACGAAGACCCCGAAGTGCCCAACTACGGCGCGCACGGCCGCGGCCCCCTGCTCAAAACAGGAATGGTCATCTGCATCGAGCCGATGATCAATATGGGCGCCAAGGCGGTAGTATTCGAAAGCGACGGCTGGACCGTCCGCACCCGCGACCGCAAACCTGCGGCGCACTACGAATTTGCCGTCGCCATAACCAAGAACGGACCCGACGTATTGACCGATTTTAAAGTAATCGAACAAGCTCTCAACAACTAAAAGACTCTATGGCTAAACAGACTGCTATTGAACGGGACGGAACCATTATCGAGGCATTGTCGAATGCGATGTTTCGTGTGGAGTTGGATAACGGCCACGTTATCACGGCCCATATCTCCGGCAAGATGCGGATGCATTACATCAAAATCCTGCCCGGTGATAAAGTTAAAGTGGAAATGACTCCCTACGATCTGAGTAAGGGGCGTATATCCTTCAGGTACAAATAATCAAAGATTGCTGAAAAATGAAAGTCAAGGCATCAATCAAAAAGAGAAGCGAGGATTGCAAGATCGTCAAGCGTAAGGGCAAGCTTTACGTGATCTGCAAGAAGAATCCTAAGTTCAAAATGCGCCAGGGGTAATGTTAAAACCAATTAAAAACGAAAAAAGAGATTTATGGCACGTATAGTCGGTGTAGATTTACCAAAGAATAAGAGAGGCGAGATCGGCTTGACCTATATCTACGGTATCGGTCGCAGCACAGCTCGCAAGATTCTCGACGAGGCAGGCATCAGCTATGACCTCAAAGTACAGGATTGGACTGACGAACAGGTCGGCGCTATTCGTAACGTTATCGCTACCAGCGGTATCAAGGTCGAAGGCGAATGCCGCTCGCTCGTTCAGCTGAACATCAAACGACTGATGGATATCGGTTGCTACCGCGGTATCCGTCACCGTCTGGGTCTGCCCGTGCGCGGTCAGAGCACCAAGAACAACGCTCGCACCCGCAAAGGCAAGAAGAAGACTGTCGCTAACAAGAAAAAAGCAACTAAGTAATTTCAGTGAGTTATGGCAAAAAAAACTGGAACAGTTAAAAAGAAGGTCGTTAAGGTCGGTGCACTGGGCGCTGCTTATGTTCACTCGACTTTCAACAACGTGATAGTAACCCTCACCAACGAAGCCGGCGAAGTTATCAGCTGGTCTTCGGCAGGCAAGATGGGTTTCCGCGGTTCGAAGAAGAATACTCCCTATGCAGCCCAGACTGCCGCTGCTGATTGCGCGAAAGTTGCTTACGATTTGGGTCTGCGTAAGGTTAAGGTTTATGTTAAGGGACCGGGTGCCGGTCGTGAGTCGGCCATCCGCACCATTCATGGCGCCGGTATCGAAGTGATGGAGATCATCGATGTCACTCCGCTGCCGCACAACGGCTGCCGTCCGCCCAACCGCCGCCGCGTCTGATGACGGCCGCGAAATGAGCGCTTAGCATAAATATTCAACATTCAAGTAGAACAAAGAAAGTAAAAAGTCAAAAACAATGGGAAGATATATAGGCCCTAAAAGCAAAATCGCCCGTAAATTCGGCGAAGCTATATACGGAACGGATAGAGTCCTCGAAAAGAAGAACTATCCTCCCGGACAGCACGGTCTGGCGCGCAAGCGCAAGAAGGTTTCGGAGTACGGTATTCAGCTCAACGAGAAGCAGAAGGCCAAGTCCACTTACGGCGTACTGGAGAAGCAGTTCAGCCGTACTTACCAGCACGCTGCGCGTCTGGGCGGCATCACCGGCGAGAACCTGCTCAAGCTGCTCGAGTGCCGTTTGGACAATGTAGTTTACCGTCTGGGCATCGCTCCCACCCGCGCTGCAGCGCGTCAGCTGGTGAGCCACCGTCATATCTGCGTTAACGGCAACGTCGTGAATATTCCGTCGTACAGCCTCAGAGCCGGTGATGTAGTTGCAGTCCGAGAGAAGTCGAAGAGTCTGGAGGTTATTACCGATTCTTTGGCCGGAGGTCGCAAGAGCCGCTACTCTTGGTTGGAGTGGGACGAACAGTCGATGTCGGGCAAGTTCCTTCAGAAGCCCGAACGCGAAGAGATCCCCGAAAACATCAAGGAGCAGCTGATCGTCGATCTGTACTCGAGATAGTAACTAACAAACCGAATAAATTATGGCAATATTAGCATTTCAGAAACCTGAAAAGGTGATTATGCTCGAATCCTCCTCCAAGTTCGGGAAATTCGAATTTCGTCCGTTGGAGCCGGGTTTCGGAATGACCATCGGTAATGCCCTGCGCCGTATCCTGCTCTCCTCGCTCGAGGGCTATGCGATCACGACGGTCAAGGTTGCCGGTGTCGATCACGAGTTTGCCGCCATCCCCGGTGTGATGGAAGGAATGATCGATGTGATCCTCAATCTCAAGCAGGTGCGTTTCATCCGTACGGTCGACAATATGGAGTCCGAGAAGGTCTCGATCAATGTCGCCGGCGTCACCGAGCTGACTGCGGGGTACATCTCCAACTACCTTTCATACTTCAAGGTATTGAATCCCGAACTGGTTATCTGCCGTCTTTCGCCCGGTACCAAGATGCAGATGGATCTGACTATCGGCAAGGGCCGCGGATACGTTCCCGCCGAGGAGAACCGTCCCGAGGACGCCGAGTTCGGTCTGCTGCCGATCGATTCGATACACACGCCGATCAAAAATGTCAAGTTTTCTGTCGAGAACTTCCGTGTCGAGCAGAAAACCGACTATGAAAAATTGAATCTGGAGATTACCACCGACGGTTCGATCCACCCCAAGGATGCTCTGAAGGAGGCTGCCAAGATTCTGATCCAGCACTTTATGCTCTTCTCCGACGAGAAGATAACTCTCAATATGGAGGAGAACGGTGCCGCTGAGGAGTTCGACGAGGATGTACTGCATATGCGTCAGCTCCTGAAGACCAAACTGTCGGATCAGGATCTGAGCGTGCGTGCCCTGAACTGCCTGAAGGCTGCCGAGGTCGATACCGTGGGCGATTTGGTCCGCTACAACCGCAACGACCTGCTCAAGTTCCGCAACTTCGGCAAGAAGTCGCTCACCGAGCTGGACGATCTGCTGACCTCGCTCAATCTCCACTTCGGAATGGACGTATCTATCTACAAACTTGATAAAGATTAATTATGAGACACAATAAGAATTTCAATCATCTTGGCAGACAGAGCGGCCACCGCAAGTCGTTGATGTCGAATATGGCGTCGTCGCTCGTTCTGCACAAGCGAATCGAAACGACTGTTGCCAAAGCGAAGGCTTTGCGCCAGTTCGTAGAGCCTCTGGTGACTCGTTCGAAGGAGGACACAACCCACTCGCGCCGCGTGGTATTCAGCTACCTGAAGCAGAAGGAGGCCGTTACGGAGCTGTTCCGTACTATCGCCCCCAAGATCGCCGAGCGCCCGGGCGGTTACACCCGCATTCTCAAGACCGGTTTCCGTTTAGGCGATGCTGCCGATATGTGCATCATCGAGTTCGTCGACTTCAACGAGGCTTATAACACCGGCGTGGTTTCGACCGAAAGCAAGCCCAAGACCCGCCGCAGCCGCAAGTCCGCGAAGAAGACCGACGCGGTAGAAGATGCGACCGTCGTTGAGGCAAAGAAAGCCGCCAAGGCTGCGCCTGCAGCTGCCAAGGCCGCCAAGAACACTGGCGCCAAGGTAAATGCCGTCAAGACGAACGTAGGCAAGAAGATGTAATCCGTATGCGTCCGTCAGGACGCTTGCGATACAGTTCGACGAAAAGACGTCCCCGCTTTTTGAGGGGGCGCCTTTTTGTATGTGCGCGGAGTGCGGGGGGCGGAATGTCTCCGGCGGCCGGATGAGCGTTGCGGGAATCGCCTGAGAGCGGTTCCGCCGGCGGCGTCCGAAATTTGGAGCGGAATTTGCAATGGAAGGTTCAGCGGGGAGGTGAGGAAGTTCGCTCCGTATAGTGTGAATCGTTACCATTTAATAATATAAGACGTTATGAAAAGAATTATCGAAACACTGCTGTGTGTGCTGCTGGCGGCCGGTGCTGCCGGCTGCTCCGACGACAACGACCGATTAGACTATATGGAGGGAGCAACCTCGGTATGGATCGGGGCCAAGGAGACGATCGATATGTCCAATTTCGGCAGCCAGTTAGCTGTCCGTCAGGGTAATACCGATATCGCCAAGGCCACGGTCGACGGCTCGAACCTCGTTATTGAGGGTGTGAATGTCGGCCGCACGATGATGTATGTCACCACGGACAGGATATTCCTGCAGATGCTCGTGCGCGTGAAGGGCCTTGTCGGCTACTGGGGCGTCCTGACCAATGACAAGTACGGCATCGGCGTCGATGTCGTCGGCCCGAATCAAACCCGTGCCGAGGCTATCGAGGCCGACCTGTTTACGATCGCCAGCGGAAAACTCGCAGGCTCCAACTTCGAGTTCGGCAACAGCCTGTACGACTGGAGCAACGGCACCGACAAGAGCAGCGGCAACTGGCAGCTTACGGGTAGCGCCCTGACCCTCACCACGGACGGCGTGGCGCGTACTATGGCCGTCGAGGTGGTCAATACCGACCTGCTGCAGGTTACTGCCGACATTACTGCCGAGGCGCAGCTGAAGTATCCCGCCGACGGCGTCACCTCCGCCACGGTGACATTCTATCTCGCCCGCCGAATCATCCTCTGACGTGCTGGCGTGAATCCCTGCCGGAGCGTGTCCGCAAGTCGGATGCGCTCCTTTTTCGTCTTTTGCGGCGCCCGAGGGCAAGAAAATGCCTCCAAAATGCAAAAAAGTTGCCCGATATATTTTTTTATTTCCAAAACTGTTCTACCTTTGTGCCCGATTTCCCCTATAATCGGCCGTTTACGGTCCGCGGGGAGCGAGTCGGGGGGGGAGATGAGGAGAGGTTTAGGCCCTGCCTGCCGCAAAAAAGAGTTCTTTGAGAAATTGTCGATGCGGAATTGAATTTTTTACCGCCGAAATTTGGCGCATTGAAAATTAATTCCTACTTTTGCAACCCAAAACGGTCTCTGCCGATGTAGCTCAGTTGGCCAGAGCAGCTGATTTGTAATCAGCTGGTCGGGGGTTCGAATCCCTCCATCGGCTCGAAAAGTCGAGGACGGACCGAACGGCCGAGCAGTCGGACCGGAGATGCGTCTAAAGACAGGTTGCGAAAGCGACACAACATATTGGGAGAATACCAGAGTGGCCAAATGGGGCAGACTGTAAATCTGCTGACGTACGTCTTCGGTGGTTCGAATCCATCTTCTCCCACTCACTCGATGATCCGGTTCGCTTCGGCGGGACGGACTTTCGGGTTGAATAATGACCGGCGTTCGGATTAAATGGTGCGCGCGACGGTCTTGTTTTGCGGAAGTAGCTCAGTTGATAGAGCATTAGCCTTCCAAGCTAAGGGTCGCGAGTTTGAGCCTCGTCTTCCGCTCCAAAACGAAAAACGCGTGATGCGGCATTCCCCGAGCGGCGTAGAAAACCGCGATGCAAAAGGGAAGTTGTGCGTCACTCGTCTTTTGGACGAATGTAAGGCTGCTGACTTATATTTTGAACGACATAAACGATAATTTTATAGACACGAAATCTTAAATACTTTCAAAGTTATGGCAAAAGAAAAATTTGACCGTTCCAAACCGCACGTGAACATCGGTACGATTGGTCACGTCGATCACGGTAAGACCACCCTTACCGCCGCTATCACCACCGTTCTGGCAAAGAAGGGTCTCTCGGAGCTTCGTTCGTTCGACTCGATCGACAACGCACCCGAGGAGAAGGAGCGCGGTATCACGATCAACACCGCACACGTTGAGTATCAGACCGCTACCCGCCACTACGCACACGTAGACTGCCCGGGACACGCCGACTATGTGAAGAACATGGTTACCGGTGCCGCCCAGATGGATGGCGCCATTCTGGTTGTAGCCGCAACCGACGGTCCTATGCCCCAGACCAACGAGCACGTTCTGCTGGCAAAGCAGGTGAACGTTCCCCGTATCGTAGTGTTCCTGAACAAGTGCGATATGGTCGATGACCCCGAGATGCTCGACCTCGTCGAGATGGAGGTTCGCGACCTGCTGGCCAAGTATGACTTCGATGAGAACTGCCCGATCATCCGCGGTTCTGCACTGGGCGGCCTGAACGGCGAGCCTCAGTGGGAAGAGAAGATCATGGAGCTGATGGACGCTGTTGACGAATATATTCCCATTCCTCCCCGTGAGAATGAGAAGCCGTTCCTGATGCCTGTCGAGGACGTGTTCTCGATCACCGGCCGCGGCACCGTGCTGACCGGCCGTATCGAAACCGGCGTTATCAAGGTCGGCGATCCCGTCGAGATCGTAGGTCTCGAGGAGAAGATCCTGACTTCGACCTGCACGGGCGTCGAGATGTTCCGCAAGCTGCTCGACCAGGGCGAGGCCGGCGATAACGTAGGTCTGCTGATGCG
>CAYYUW010000105.1:0-20484 GCA_964474985.1 uncultured Alistipes sp.
GAGGCTCGCTGTAGTTCGCCTCCGCAGGCTGCAACTCGCAACTATTCCACCTCTACTTTCGCGATATTTGCGGCGCATTGGTTTGCGGCGAATAGATCAGGTTGCCTTGGGCAATCTGCGCGCCCGCCATAGAGGGGCGGAGGGCGGGCGCGAGTATACGAGGCGTATATTTGTTGCAGCAAAATGCGGTTTCTTTATAGCCGCGCGGGCCGAAGCTCGGGCTTGGCGGGCGGCATACCGACGTGCACAGGCACGCACAGCACTTTCGGCCGGTCAGATATGCGGCTTTAGAATCGGCGAATAATTGCGAGTGGATATTTACTTTCGTACCTTTGTCGGATCAAACTTTCATCTATGAACGAAACCCGTAAACGTTTAGGCGGCTTTATGGCCCTTACTCCGCTGCTCGTATTTATGGCCAGCTATCTGCTCGTTTCGCTGCTGACGGGCGATTTTTACAGGATGCCGATCTCTGTGGCGTTTCTTATTGCCTCGGTATATGCCGTTGCATTGATGCGGGATATACCGTTTGCTCAGCGCATCGACCGCTTCTCGGCCGGTGCTGCGGACCGAAACGTGATGCTGATGCTGTGGATATTCGTCCTTGCCGGCGCCTTTGCCGAGTCGGCGCGGAGTATGGGTGCAGTCGATTCGACTGTCGCGCTTACGCTGCATCTGCTTCCGGCGCAACTGCTGCCTGCCGGACTGTTTATGGCTGCCTGCTTCGTCTCGATCTCGGTCGGCACCTCGGTCGGCACGGTCGTGGCATTGGTGCCCGTAGCTTCGGGATTGGCGGCGCAGACTTCGCTCGATCCGGCTTTCCTCACGGCGACGGTCGTCGGAGGTGCCTTTTTCGGCGACAACCTGTCGTTCATATCCGATACCACCATAGCTGCTACACGCACCCAGCAATGCGAATTGCGGGATAAGTTCCGAGTTAACATACGTATCGTCGCCCCTGCCGCCGCGATAACCCTTGCCGTGTACCTGCTGACAGGCGGCAGCAGCCAAGCTGCAGTAGTGCAGGGCGACGTGCACTGGATAAAGGTGCTGCCCTATATGATCGTGCTGGTTACGGCCATCGCCGGCGTAAATGTGATGAAGGTGCTGTTGCTGGGTATCGCGAGCACCGGAGCGATCGGTATCGCCACCGGCAGTTTCGCTCCGCTTGAGTGGTGCGAGGGTATGGGCCGCGGCATTACCGGTATGGGCGAGTTGATAATAATCACGATGCTGGCCGGCGGTCTGCTCGAGATGATACGTATGGGCGGCGGCATCGACTATCTTATCGCCTCTCTTACCCGTCGGATCTCCGGCCGCCGCGGTGCAGAGTGCTCGATCGCGGCACTGGTCTGTCTGGCGAACCTCTGCACGGCCAACAATACGATTGCCATACTCACCGTAGGCCCGATAGCCAAGGATATAGCCGACAGTTTCGGCATCGACAGGCGCCGCAGCGCCAGCCTGCTCGACACCTTCTCCTGCTTTACGCAAGGCCTGCTGCCCTACGGTGCGCAGCTGCTTATGGCAGCGAGCCTTACGGCATTGTCGCCGCTCGAGATAATCCGCTATCTCTACTACCCCTTGATTATGGGGTGCTGCGCCGCTGCCGCAATTCTGTTCAGGTATCCGCGGCGAATCTGACGCGCCGGCTGCTAAAAAAGGCTGCCCGACAACTCTGTCGAACAGCCTCAGATCGGTTGCAGCCGGATGTCAGAACGGATTGTTCGGCTCGGCGAAGTCGTAGAACGTGCCGTAGTCGCCTCGGCGCGGTGCCCCGGGCATATCGGGATAGAAGTTCGGGCATTCGTCGACCTTGGCCTTCAGCTCGGCATAAATAGCCTTCACCTCGTCGCTGCAAGTATCGATGTCGATCGGGTGCTCTTCCATAAAATCCTCGCGGGTGTTGTAGAATCGGCCGTCCCAGTAGTATTTCCATTCGGTCGTGCGGGCCGCGCGGGCTGCGTAGGGAGCCGGCGCCACCGGCCACAGGGGATTGTAGTGCATCAGCGAGATCTTCTTTTCGAGCGGAGTCTGGCCGGCGATCTCGGGATAGAGGCTCACGCCGTCGAGGTTGTAGTCCTCGGGCACGGCGATTTGCATCGCATCGGCGAAGGTGGGGAAGAAGTCGGTAAAGTCCACCAACCGTTCGCTCACCCGTGCGGGCAGCCTGTCACCCCAGTGTACGATCAGCGGCACGGAGGTGCCTATGCCGCGCGGATCGCCCTTGCCGCCGCGCCGAAGCGTCCCGTCGGCCATACGCGATACGATGCGCGTGGAGGTGCCGTTGTCGGAGGTGAAGATGAAGATAGTGTTGTCCCATTGACCGTTGCGCTTCAGACGTTCGACCACGCGCCCGACCTTCTTGTCGAGATAGGCGACCATATCCCTGAAGTTGGAGGTATCTTTCCTGAATCGGCCAGCAAAGTCCAAATCCCAGCTTTCGGAGTCGGGTGTGGGCGTGTGGGGCGTGTGGACCAGCGGCGTGGTGTAGTAGAGCAGGAACGGCTTGTCGGAATCTTTCTGCCGGTCGAGAAATTCGAATGCCGCCTGCTCGAATCCGTCGGGACCGTATATCGAATATTCGTAGTGGCCGTGGTTGTCCATCATACAGTTGGCGTAGCGGTCGGTGCCTGTGGGTCCGTTGAACTCCTTGTATACTTCGAGCTGGAAGAGACACCACTCGTCCCAGCCAAGTTTGGTGGGCATCTCCCGCGAACGTCCCAGCTGCCACTTGCCGAACATACCGGTGGTGTAGCCGGCCTGCTGTGCCAGCTGCGAGAAGGTGTGCTCGTCGTCGTTCATATATCCGAAGCAGACGTAGTTCTTGTCGTTGTACAGGCCGGTCATAAGCTGAACCCGCGAGGGCGAACTGAGGGGCTGGGCGTGCATATTGGGGTAAAAGAGTCCGCTTTCCGCGAGCGAGTCGATGATGCGTGTGTCGTAGGAGGCGCCGCCCATGCAGCCGAAGCACTCGGCGCCGATGTCGTCGGCGAGGAACAGCACGATGTTGGGGCGCGGGTCGTCCTCGCGCGAGGGAGTTTTGTCGGCACAGCCGCTGCCGACGAGCGAGAGCACGGAGAGTCCCGCCATTTGAAGTTTTCCGGTGTTGGTCATAGTATCGGTCTTGAATATATCGAGTATATCACAAAGGTAACGAATTTTTGCGATTTTGTTATTCTACGAAAGTTTATTTACCTTTACGCTTATGAAATCGAAAGACATTTACACTTTCCGCGACGCCCAAAGGCGTATGGCGCCCGTGTCGTTCTCCACGATGATAAAGCCGGCGGGTTCGGCCTGCAATCTCGACTGCACCTATTGCTACTATTTGGACAAGGCTTTGCAATACGGCGGTAAAGAGGCGGTTATGAGCGATGCGCTGCTCGAGACCTACATCCGGCAGTATATCGAAGCCAACGAGGTGGAGAGCGTGGTTTTCTGCTGGCACGGCGGCGAACCGACGCTGCTGGGCGTGGACTTTTACCGCCGCGCCGTGGCGCTGCAGCGAAAGTATTCGGCCGGCCGGCGCATCGAGAACACGCTGCAGACCAACGGCACGACCATCGACGATGCGTGGTGCGAATTTTTTGCCGAGAACGACTTTTTGGTCGGGGTCTCGATAGACGGGCCGGAAGATGTCCACGATGCCTACAGGCGTGATCGGGGCGGCAGTCCCACCTTCTCGCGCGTGATGCAGGGCATCGAAGCTATGCGGCGCTGCGGTGTGCGCTACAACACGCTCAGCGTGGTCAGCAGCCGCTGCGAAGGGCGGGGAGGTGAAATATACCGGTTTCTGCGCGATTGCGCGGGCAGCAGATATATGCAGTTTATGCCCGCCGCAGAGTATGTGTCCGACCGCTCCGGCGGCCTGCGACCGACGATCGTGCCGCCTCAGACCGAAGGTGCGCGGCGGGCCGAGTGGTCCGTGTCGGCAAAGGGCTACGGGGATTTCCTGTGCGACGTGTTCGATGAATGGGTGACGCGCGACGTCGGGACAGTGTTCGTGCAGATGTTCGATGCCACATTGGCGGCTTGGTGCGGCGTTACGGCCGGCCTGTGTACGATGTGCGAGACGTGCGGCGACGGAATAGCCGTGGAGCACAACGGCGACGTGTACACGTGCGATCATTTCGTCTACCCCGAGCACCGTCTCGGCAACATAACCGAAACGCCGCTGGCGGAGCTTTACCGCTCGGCGCGCCGCGTTGCTTTCGGATTAGACAAGCGCAACACGATGCCGGCCGAGTGTTTCCGCTGCCGCTACCGCTTTGCCTGCAATGGCGGCTGCCCGCAGCACCGGTTCGAAACCGCCGCCGACGGCAGCCCGCGCAACTCGCTGTGCGAGGGACTGTACCGCTATTTCCGCCATGCGGAGCCTTATATGGACAGGATGCGCGAGCTGATCCGCATCCGGCAGTCGCCCTCGTGGGTGATTCCTTTCGCACGCAAGCGAATGGGTTTGATGTAAATAGTATTGATCGTTATGATTTGTTATCTTCAGGTTGAGAATCTGTCCAAATCCTACGGGGAGCAAGTGCTCTTTCGGAACATCTCGTTCGCCGTGGGCGAGGGCGAGCGCATCGCACTCATAGCCCGCAACGGCGCGGGCAAGACCACTATGCTCGACATCATCGCCGGCCGTCAGAGTGCCGACGAGGGTGCCGTGACGCCGCGCAGGGATCTGCGTATGGCTTATCTCGAGCAAAGTCCGTCGTTCGATCCGAACCTTACCGTACTCGAAGCCTGCTTCGGCTCCGACGGCGAGGCGGCGCGGATAATAGCCGCCTACGAACACGCCCTGATAGGCGGCGAGGGGCTGGAGCAGGCTATGACGCTCATGGATTCGCACGGACTGTGGGACCGCGAGCAGCGGGTCAAGCAGATCCTTTCGCGGCTCAGGATAAATGACTTCGGACAGAAGGTCGGCACGCTGTCCGGCGGGCAGCTCAAGCGTGTGGCATTGGCCGGAACGCTCTTATGCGATGCCGACCTGCTCATTCTCGACGAGCCTACGAATCATCTCGACACCGATATGACCGAGTGGCTCGAGGAGTATCTGACCTCGAGCCGCAGCGCCCTGTTGATGGTGACGCACGACCGCTATTTCCTCGATCGGGTGTGCAGCGACATCCTCGAGCTTGACGACAAGTCTTTATACCGCTATCACGGCAACTACTCTTACTACCTCGCCAAGAAGGAGGAGCGGGCTGCAGCCGCGGCGGCGCAGCGTGAAAGCGACCGCAACATATACCGCCGCGAGCTGGAGTGGATGCGGCGCCAGCCTCAGGCGCGGGCGACCAAGGCGCGGGCGCGTATCGATGCTTTCGAAGCGCTCGCCGACCGACTGCGCTCCACACGCACGCAGCGGGCCGTGCGCCTCGATATGCAGGCCGGACATATAGGCACCAAGATCTTCGAGGCGAGAGACGTCTGCAAGAGCTTCGGCGACCGCCGCATTCTCGACCGCTTCAATTACGACTTCGCCCGTTACGAGAAGTTGGGCGTCGTCGGCGACAACGGCTGCGGCAAAACCACCTTCCTGAAGCTCCTGCTGGGTTTGGAGCGCCCCGACAGCGGCACGATAGATGTCGGCGAGAGCGTGCGTTTCGGATATTACAGCCAGCAGGGGTTGGAGTTCGATCCTTCGAAACGTGTCATCGACACAGTTAACGACATAGCCCGCGAAGTTTCGCTCGGCGACGGCCGCAGGCTCAGTGCGTCGCAGTTCCTGCAGCACTTCCTGTTTCAGCCCGAGGCTCAGTACGGCTACGTGTCGAAACTCAGCGGCGGCGAACGCAAGCGTCTGTATCTGTGTACGGTGCTTATGCGCAACCCCAACTTTTTGGTGCTCGATGAGCCTACCAACGATCTGGATATCCCGACACTCGGCATTCTCGAGGATTATCTGCAGCGGTTTCGCGGCTGCGTCATCGTCGTCTCGCACGACCGCTATTTCGTGGACAAGGTGGCCGACCACCTGCTGGTATTCTGCGGCGACGGCGAGATCAAGGATTTCTCGGGCACCTGTTCCGAGTATATAGACTGGAAACACGATATGGAGGCTGCCCGCCGTGCCGAGACCGTAAGGGAGAAGCCCCAGCCGCCTGCCGAGCCGCGCAAACCCTCGGTGCGCCGTCTGTCCTTTCGCGAGCGGCAGGAACTGGCTGCGCTCGAGGAGGAGATACCTGCACTCGAGGCTGAAAAGACACGGTGCGAGAACAGCCTGTCGTCCGGTACGCTGCAGCACGAGGAGCTTGTCGCCCTTTCGGAGCATATCGGCCGGTTGATCGAAACTATCGACCAGAAGACGCTGCGCTGGATCGAGTTGAGCGATATCGGCAAGTGACGGCTAACTGGCTTCTGCCGGTATGGTTCAGGTCTTTATTCTATTGACAGCCGCACCTCAGTCTTTTCGATGCCTTTGCCCGATATGCTGACGAGTGCTTCGCCGCTGCTGCCGGCAAGGGACTGCACGAGAATCTGCGCCCGCCCGCCGAAGGTTCGTATCGTAAGACGTGAGGGTTGGGCCGGATCGCGCTCCCGATCGCGGAAAGCCGAATCGCCGTTGCCGTAGCCGAGGATCCGGACGCCGCCGGCCGTCTCGACATTCAGCTCGGCCTGAGCATCGGCCGCTTCACGTCCGCGGTCGTCGACAAGAAGCAGATCGATAACCGACAGGTCGCAACCGCCGGCTGCGAGGCGGGTCTTGTGCGGTGCGGCGATGATCCGTACCGGTGCGCCCGATGTCTCGACCCGCGAGCGGATCTTGCGGCCGCCGCGGTAGCCTGTGGCCGTGACAGCTCCGGCGCGGTATACGGTGCGCCACTCGAGATGCCCGTTGTGCGGCATCTTCTTGCGGCCGAGCCGCTGCCCGTTCACGTTCAGCTCCACCTCGTCGCAGTTGGAGTAGACCCAGACCGATATGCTGTCCCCTTCCGGAACGGGATTGTTCCAGTGCGGCGATATGTGCAATACAGGCTCGTCGCTCCACCACGATTTGAGGTAGAACGCCTCGTCTTTGGGGAATCCGCAGTAGTCCAGCAGCCCGAACTGCGATCCGGTGGCGGGGTAGCGCATCGGATTCGGCTCGCCGCGATAGTCGAACCCTGTCCAGTAAAACAGGCCGGCCAAATAGGGCCGTTCGGCATAAAACCTCCAGCCGCGCTCTATGACGTTGCGGGTGCCGCCGGTGAGGGAGCGGTTTATCGGCGCCATACGTCCTGCGGTCGAGTCGGTGCGGTAGACGCTTCGCGTGCCGCAGCCGGTGGTCTCCTCCGACCCTATAGCCAGCCAGTCGGGATAGCGCGAGCGGAATCCCTCCACGTCGTTCTGTACTATGTAGTTGTATCCCTTGACATCCAATCCGTACAGCAGCGTCCGCCCGCCCGCTATTCCGGCTGTCGCCAACCGCGTGGGGTCGAAACGGTGCGCATATTCGCACATAGCTCGGGCGATGCGCTCGCCCGCGGCGGAGTTCTCGACGGCCCACTCCTCGTTGCCGATGCTCCACAGAATTATGCACGGGTGGTTGCGGTCGCGACAGATCATCTTTTGCAGCAGGTCGATATGCTCGTCGTTGATACCCATAAGGCGGTTTTCCTCGAGCACCAAGAATCCCATGCTGTCGCACAGGTCGAGCAGCGCCGGCGAGGCGGGGTTGTGCGAGGTGCGTATGGCGTTGCAGCCCATTTCGCGCAGCCGTTCGAGACGGTAGCGCCACAATTCGTCGGGAATGCCCGTGCCCACTCCGGCGTGATCCTGATGCAGATTTACGCCCTTGATCTGCACGCGGCGGTCGTTGAGCAGCAGCCCCCGATCCGCATCGAACCTGACCGTCCGGATGCCGGTTCGCGTGAGGTAGCGGTCCACCGGCCGGCCGTCGCACCATATCTCCGTCTGCAGAGTATAGAGATAGGGGTCATCGAGGGACCACAGGTGCGGGTTGGCTACCTTCAGCCGGTGCTCGGCCGAGGCCGACTCCTTGCCGCGGAGGGTGCGTACGTCTTGGTCGGCCGTTTTCGACACCTCGCGCCCCTCGGCGTCGAACAGGGTGTGTACGATGCGGCAGCCGGCCGGCGTGCAGCCGTCGTTGCGCACGGTAGTGGTTATGGCAATGCCGTCGGCGTCGCTGCGTACGAAGGTCCCGAACGGTGCGACGGCCACCGGCGAGTGCTTGACGAGCCATACGTGGCGGTAGATGCCGGCACCCTCGTAGAACCAGCCTTCCTCCACCGAGGCATCGGCGCGAACGGTCAGTATGTTCTCCTTTCCGAAATCGATGTACTCGGTCAGATCGAACACACGTGTGGCGTACCCGCTGCGTTCGTGTCCCAAGTATATGCCGTTGCAGAATACCTCCCAGTCGCGGAACACGCCGTCGAACTGCACCGTTATGCGGCGCGCCGAATCAGCCTCGGGTATGAAGAAGCGTTTGCGGTACCAGCCGACGCTGTTCTCGGGGTATTTCCAGCCGACAGTCTTGTATCCGTGGCTGTGGCTCGCCACAGCGGCGAAGGGCAGGTCGACCGCCCAGTCGTGCGGCAGGTCGACACGCTGCCACCCGCTGTCGTCGAACGACGGCATTATCGGGCTGCGGCTGTGGTCGGCCGATCGGACTTTGGACAGGTAGGTGAAGTATTCGGTTCCGTGCGTGAAATCCCGTTCGCGGCTGGCTGCATCGCCCGTGGCGAACCGCCAGTCGGCATCTATCAAGGTGGTCTGACGCAGCGGCTGCGCAGCGGCTGCCGCAGACAGTATCGCCGCTGCGAAGGTGATAAATATCTTCATGAACAGTGATGTTTTGACTGTTACAAAGATACGGATAAGCGAGGGCAATGCCAAATTTATTTGAGCATTGCCGAGCGGGAGTATCTTGGGCGAAGCCAATGTACGGATCTTTTCCGGTTATTCGGATGTGCAGTCGCGTTATTGCGGCTGAAGGTATGTGAAACGGGTCTGCAATCGCGGTGACAGCAGACCCGTGCGGTATTACATGCCGGTCGGAGCGCCTCCGCCGCCGCCCTTGCCGCCCGAATCCATATCGTCGTTGGTGATCGAGCGGTTTGTCGACTTGACATTGACCTGCGTTTTGCCGAAGCGATAGCCCAGCGCGAAACTGAAGGAGCGCATGTACTGTGTCGATTTGTACGACATCCGATAGGTCGGAGTTTCGGCCGTGGACTTGAATACGGCCTTGTCCGTGAACGGGTTGTTGCACGACAGGCTTATGGAGAACTTCTGCTTGAAGAGCTGCTGCCGCAGACCGAGACCGTAGAATGCGATGGTGCGGTTGTTGGTGCTCTCGAGGCTGACGCCGAAGCGGTAGAGATAGCCGTGGCAGAAGAAGTTGGCATTTTTCCACAGGGCTACGCTGACGTTGGCGCTGGCGTTGTAGGTGAATCCCTCGTTGTGCAGGCCGAACTCTTTGGCGTCGATTATGTTGTAGCCGCCGCGGAAGCTGACCGTCGCGTTGAACTTGATGCCGGAGCGGTAGCCTACCGTGCCGCTGAAACTGTATCCTTGCGTATTGGCGATGTTGCCGTAGGTGCGGTGCGTCACGCCGTTCTCGACGAACGAGTAGGAATCGATGGCGTTGTTCGAGAATATGCCGTTGAGTCCGAACGAAAGCGTCCACGCCGATGTGAACTTGCGCCACGTGAGGCTGACGCTGTTGGAGGTGGTGGCATCCAGATCGGGGTTGCCGTAGCTTACCGCCAGCGGTGATGACTCATCGCGGTAGGGATTCATATTCCACAGACTCGGACGCCGCAAGCGCTGGGTGTAGGAGACCGACAGGGTGTTGGTCTCGTTGGGCCGGTAGTTGAGGCTGAGATAGGGTATCACGTTGAACATCGACGGGGTGTAGCCGATATTGCCTTTTTCGGTCTTTACCGTCACGTCGTTCCACGCCTGCTCCATACGTGCGCCCACGCGCCCCGAGACCTTCTTGCCCTTGAGGTGGTAGCCGGCGTAGAGTGCGAGGATGTTCTGCGTGTAGTCCATATCGCTGTGCGGATAGGTCGGGTCGGCGATGTACTCTCCCGTCACCTCGTCACGGATCGAGGTGACGGAGTTGTTGGTGTAGTCGCGGTAGATGTATTTGGTGCCGGCCTCGATGCTGTGATGCTCGTTTATGGGGTTGAAGTAGTCGATCTGGGCGGTGTTGCTGAAGCCTCCGTTGTCGCCGGAGTTGTGGCGCGAATAGGGCTTGTAGTTCACTGCATTGATAATGTCGTAGGTGGTGTTGTCGGTGTCGGGACTCGATTCCATATCGTACGATATGGTCAGCGTGTGATCCTTGCGGTTGAACGTATGCTGGTAGTTGATGCTGGCGGTGTACGAGTCGTAGGTATATTTTATACGGTAGTCCGTGCCGTATCCCATCGTCAGGTCTCCGGCCGAGGAGTATGCGTTGGTGCGATCGAGCGAGGTGCCGAGCGTGTTGCCGAGCGAGACGCCCGCCTCGACGGTCAGCAGGTTGAGGGTGTCGAACTCGTAGCTGGCGTTGAAGTTGACGCCGGTGTTGCGGCCTTTGTATTTGCCGCTGGCAGTGCTCACTATGCGGTGCATCGACTCGTTGTCGAATATTTCCTGCTCGCTTTGGGTACTGTCGACCTTGCGACCCTTGTAGTTGGAGTGGTATGCCGAGGCGGAAAGGCTGAGCTTGCCGAACTGCGCAGCCGCGTAGGCGCTGCCGCCCAGCGACCACTGCGAGGAACCGAAGAGGTTGACCGAACCGTTGTAGCCGCCGGTGATCTGCCTGTTGGTGATTATGTTGATGATGCCGCCGACGCCTTCGGCCTCGTATTTGGTCGAGGGGTTGGTTATTACCTCGATGCTCTTTATCGCTCCGGCGGGCATACTCTCGATCACGCTCTTGAAGTTCTTGGACATCATCGACGACGAGCGCCCGTTTACGAGTATCTTGTAGTCGCTCTGGCCGTTGAGCAGCACATTGCCTTGACCGTCCACGCTCAGTTGCGGGATCTTGCGGATGATATCCACCAACTGGCTTGTCGGGGTTTCGGGATCGGCCTCGACGTTGTATGCGATTTTTTCGTCATCGGCCACGATCAGGGGCTTTTGCACCGCTATCACGACGTCCTCGATATCGACGCCCTGCGTCAGTCGGAGCGTGCCGAGGTCGAGTTTGGCGCCGTCGACCGTAAAGGGCTGCTCGAGCGTAGTGTAGCCGACCGAGGAGATTTGGATTCTGTAATCGCCCTTCTGCTTCAGGCTGATCGAGAACCGGCCGGCGCCGTCGGCCGCAGCGGCGGCGATGACAGTGGAGTCGGAGCCGAGCACGGCGACAGTGGCATAGCCGACCGGCGAGCCTGAGAGAGAATCTGCAACCGAGCCTGAGATGGTGTGTTTGGCTGCAGTGTTCTGCGCCGCGACCGAGCAGCACAGGGTTATGATGCTCAGAATAGTCAGGATAATTTGTTTTTTCATAGTGGTGGAGCGTTTGTTATTAGTTGTGTGATAGCTTCGTTTACAGGCAACGGCACAAAGGTATGTGTTTATTTAGAATATCCAAGCATTTTTTCATAAAATTATTATTGATAAACAAGAAAAATAATGTGAAAATCGATAAAAATATTGTGTTTGGGGGAAATGTACAGCCGAGAGAGCCGCCTCTGACATCGGGCGGCGGTGTTTCGAAATAACTGTAGAAAAACCGAAATGTCGCTGCAAATAATGAAATTTACTTTAACAGAGCTTGTTACTGGGATTAATGATAAAAAGATGAAAAATTTTTTTGCGGGTGTAATATGTTGATAATAAGCATATTGCGTAGCCCGAGGGGGGGGGGATTTTTGGGGGTTGGATCGGCTGGGGTGTTGCAAGTTGTTGAAATATTGTTTAATTTAGTCGCCGAAAATGAAACTTTGGGAGAAGTTTGCGGTCTTTCGTTTGACCGGTTTGATTGTGAAACGGATGGTGCGGGTATTCTCCTTTAGTAATTCTTGTAAAATAATGTCGAATGCGGCTTCCGTGTGCAGCCACGGCCGGTTTTGCCGGTTATTGCAGCCGGTCGCCGAAAGACACGTGCATAAAGTATCCTACTACTAACATACGCCACAGGTAGGGTATTGGAGGGGGATGTTCTTCGGAGCATCTCCCTCGCCTTTTTATAATGTGGCGATCGGGCATTTGCTGCAGCCTGCACTGGCCGATGAACCGCTGTGAACAGTGAAACGGGTCTTGTGCCGATTTTGTATACGGAAACCGTAAAAAATGTGTACCTTTGCCCACGTCAAGAATTTTTCGATAGATGGATACTGCATTCGATCCCAATGGTGTAGGCGTTGCCAACGGCAACTATTACGGTTTGCCCTTCACGGCGGCCGAGGCGGCTTTGGTGCTCGTCGAGGCGCCGTGGGATGTCACCGTGTCATACGGTGACGGTACGGCTGACGGCCCGCACGCCATTCGGGAGGCCTCGACGCAGCTCGACCTTTACGATGCCGACTATCCGGACGCTTGGCGGCGAGGTATCGCCGCACTGCCGGCCGATGACGGGTTGCGTGAGGCGAGCCGCTGCTGGCGTGCTGCGGCCCAGCGTGTTATAGATAAGCTCGAGGCTGGCGGAACGGTACAGGAGGTGGCCGGACAGCTGCTCGGAGTGAACGAGGCGTGCCGCGAGATGAATGAACGCATATACGGGCGCTGCTCGCAGCTGCTCGCCGCGGGCAAGATAGTGGGGTTGGTCGGCGGCGACCACTCGACTCCCTATGGGTTGGTGTGTGCCGTGGCCGAGCGGACGGAGAGTTTCGGAATATTGCATTTCGACGCCCACCGCGATCTGCGCGAGGCTTATGAGGGTTTCGAGTTCTCGCACGCTTCGATAATGTACAACCTGCTGCGTGACGTCCCGCAAATCGAACGCATCGTGCAGGTCGGCGTGCGCGATTTCTGCGACGCCGAGGCCGAGTTGGCCGAGCGGTCGGAGCGTATCGTCAGCTTCGGCGACAGGGAGCTTAGCCGCCGCCGTTTCGAGGGCGAGAGCTGGGCCGTGCAGTGTGCGCGTATTGTCGACGCCCTGCCCGAGCTGGTCTACATCAGCTTCGACATAGATGCGTTGGAGGTGCAGTATTGTCCGCATACCGGCACGCCGGTGGTCGGCGGGCTGACATTCAACGAGGCGGCCTATCTGCTGCGGCGCGTGTGCGACTCCGGCCGGCGCATCGTGGGGTTCGATGTGGTGGAGGTGGCGCCGTCGCCCGACAGCGATATCGACCAGATGGTCGGCGCCCGCATATTGTACAAACTGTGCTGCGCGGCGCTGAGCACGATTCAGAATAAGGTATTACAGACTAAATAATTAAGAAAATATGGTATCGAAGTACAGTTGGATAAGAACCCGATACGTGCTGAACGAGCATTCGCGTTCGTTCCTGCGTGCACCGTGGGCAGGCGGCGTAGTGCTGCTTTCGTGTGTGATCATCGCTATGCTGCTGGCCAATCTGCCTGCTACGGCCGAATTGTATCACAGCATACTAACGACCGATCTCTCGATTCTGATCAGGAACCACTCGGGCGGCATCGACTGGGTCTTCCCCCGCGGTATGAACGTCGAGACGTTTATCAACGATGCGCTTATGGTGATATTCTTCTTCACCGTGGGGTTGGAGATCAAACGCGAAATCGTCTGCGGACAGCTTTCATCGGTGCGCCGCGCCATACTGCCGGTGCTGGGCGCTGCGGGCGGTATGCTGGCTCCGGCATTGATATTCGCTCTGTTCAACCACGGCACACTGGCCGCGAGCGGCTGGGGAATACCCACCGCCACCGACATAGCTTTCGCTATCGGCATTATGTCGCTGCTGGGCGATCGGGTGCCGATATCGCTTAAAGTGTTCCTCACGGCGCTGGCCATTGCCGACGACCTCGGCGCGATAATCGTCATAGCGCTGTTCTACGGCGGCTCGATCAACTGGGCCTGTCTGGGCGTCGCAGCATTGATTATGGTCGGCCTGTGGGTGATGAACCGTTTGGGCGAGCGAAGGATGATGTGCTATCTGATTCCGGCGATCGTGGTGTGGAGCCTGTTCTACTATTCGGGTGTACACTCGACCATTTCGGGCGTGGCGATCGCGATGCTGATACCTATGGAGCCGCGCTTCAGCCGCGAATACTTCTACCGCAAGCTGAAGACCGCCACCGAGGCTATCAACCGCATTACCTCCGATGAGGACGAGGACAACAACGAGGACGAGATATATTACATCAGTCAGCTCAGACGCATATCGTCGGGCACGATCGGTATGAGCGACAAGCTCGAACACGCGCTAAATCCCTACGTTACCTTTATTATAATGCCTGTTTTCGCACTGGCCAATGCCGGCGTGAGGATCGAGTCGGCGGAGTATTTCAACATATTCCACTTCTCGCCCGAGATCGGCTCGGTGGGTATGGGCGTATTCTTCGGCCTGCTGATCGGCAAGCCGCTCGGCATATTCGCCCTCAGCTGGCTGTCGATCAAGTCGGGATTGGCGGAGAAGCCTGACGGTGCAAGCTGGATGCTGCTGCTGGCTGTGGCCTGCCTCGGCGGTATCGGCTTCACGATGTCGATCTTCGTCGACTCGCTGGCATATACCGATCCCCATTTGATCGACCGCGGCAAGATAGCCATTTTGCTCGGATCGGCCGCAGCCGCCGTGCTCGGCACGGTGCTGATAGCGATCTTCTCGCGCAAAAAAGAAAAACCCTGCTAATGACAATAAACGATAGATTATGAAGAAGATATTGATTTTGGCAGCCTTGGCTGCCGTATCGCTGACCTCGTGCCGTTCGAACGGCGGCCATGCACTGAAGAATGAAGCCGATTCGCTGGCGTATGTCATCGGACTGAATGTAGGCTACAACCTCAAGTACAATACCGACTCGACGCTCAACGTCGATGTGCTGTGCGACGCCATTCGCGATATGTATGCCGATACGCAGATTATGGATATGGACGAGGCGGGCGCATTCTACCGGCAGTATTACAACGTGGTGAAACCGCGTCGCGCACGCGAGGCCTCTGAGAAGTTCCTCAGCGACGCCCAGCGCGAGAATCCGGCCATACGCAAGAGCGAAAGCGGACTGCTCTACCTTATCGAGCAGGAGGGCGATACGGTCCGCGCTTCGGCTTTGACCGACCGTGTGCGCGTGATGTACCGCGCCACGACACGTGACGGACGCGAGTTCGAATCGACGTACGCCAAAGGCGATACCGTCGAGTTCGCTCTCGGCGACATCGTGAAGGGTCTGAGCGAGGGTCTGAAGATGGTCGGCCGCGGCGGACGCATCAAGCTGTGGGTGCCTTCGTCGCTCGGATACGGTGCCGGCGGCAACCGCAAGGTCGGCGGAAACGAGGCGCTCTACTTCGAAGTCGAAGTCGCGGATGTGATTCCGACCGAGCCTGAAGAGGGGGAGTAACGCGCCTCGGTGCAGGATTTTGTCGTAAATTATCGGTAAAATCGACAAGTTATCGGCATAAATGCGACAATATCGACAAAAAAACATTACATTTGTCCTTTCGGAACTTATTAAAAAATTATCTATATGAAAAAAATCTTTTTTGTCGCCATGGCTGCGACAGCCATGATGGCATCGTGCTCATCCAAGGACTTGAGCTTGACCGCCGGCGGTTCGAAGCAACTCGACTCGCTGTCGTATGCGCTGGGTTCCAACATCGCCTATATGATCAAGTACAACATGGGCGATATGGATCTGAACTACGACAAACTTTGTGCGGCTATCGAGGATGCCGCCCGTTCGAAGGAGAAGATCTCCTCGGAGGACGCTTTCGATCAGCTCAACAACTTCTTCTCGTCCTATTCGCCTCAGGACAGCATCGCCTTCACGGGTGAGGCGCAGCGCGATTCGATCTCCTATGCCTACGGCGTTTACCACGCCAGCTCCATTGTCGAGGCCAAGATCCCCGCTCAGACCAAGTGGCTGTGCAAGGCGCTCAATGATGTCAAGGCCGGCGAAGGCCAGTTCGACGAGCAGACCACGATGGGCGTTATACAGCACTATATGATCGAGGTTATGCCTATGGAGGCCCTGAAGCGCTCCGAGGAGTTCCTCGCCGGCATCGAGAAGCAGTCCGGCTGGAAGAGAACCGACAGCGGCCTTCTGTACAAGATCGAAACCGAGGGCAGCGCCACCGAGCGTGCAACCCAGCCCACCGATCGCGTCAAGGTTCATTACAAAGGTCTGAATATCGACGGTGAGCAGTTCGATTCGTCGTACGACCGCGACGAGCCGGCCGAGTTCGCTCTCAATCAGGTTATCAAGGGCTGGAGCGAAGGCGTACAGCTGATCGGCAAGGGCGGCAAGATCAAGATGTGGCTGCACCCCGATTTGGCTTACGGCCCGCGTGCTATGAGTCCTGAGATCGGTCCCAACGCCGCCCTCTATTTCGAGGTCGAGCTGCTGGAGATTATGCCTGACACCACTGCGCTTCAGCCCGTGGAGGAGGTCGAGGCAGCAGAGGCTCAGCCGGAGACCGCTGAATAATCGGGCTTGTGTCCGATCCCTGCGGCAGCGGTTGCCGGTATTGCGACTGCTGTCCTGTGACCGTGAAAATATATGCCTTTCAACGACTTTCCCATTTCGGGAAAGTCGTTTTTTTTCGTTTGCGGGCTTCTTGTGCAGTGTGTATCGAGACCGCCGGTGCGGTGCGGCATTAAAAAGTTGGCGGAATTATTTCGCAATAACGAATATTTCAATATCTTTGTATTACGCTATTTAACATCGAACCGCACGTGCGTGAAAAAATGCAGGCCCCGGCCTTCGTTAAAGCCGGTTGCGGCACAGTATTGCCTGCGGACCGATGTGTTAGCGACAAGTGACTAAAAGAGTTTTTTCTATGACTAAGAACATCTATTGCGTCATTATGGCAGGAGGCGCCGGAACAAGATTCTGGCCCATAAGCCGACGGTCCATGCCCAAGCAGTTTCTTGACATTTTGGGCAGCGGCAAGTCGTTCATTCGCCACACCTACGAGCGTTTCGCACGCATCGTTCCGCCTGAAAACTTTCTTGTAATGACCAATACCGCATACCGAGATGCCGTGCTGCAGCACATACCGGAGATAGCGCCCGAGCAGGTTATGTGCGAGCCGATAGGGCGCAATACCGCGCCCTGCATCGCCTATGCCGCTGAACGGTTGGCCAAGAACGACCCCGAAGCGATGATGGTTGTCACGCCGTCGGACCACTTGATTATGGACGAGTTGCAGTTCGAGAGCATCGTCCGCCACTGCGTCGGCTATGCCGCCGACAACGAGGCGCTGATGACCATCGGTTTGCGTCCGACCCGCCCCGAGACCGGTTACGGCTACATTCAGATGAGCGACCGCAGTGAAATAAGCAAGGTCAAGACATTCACCGAGAAACCCAATCTCGAGATGGCGCAGATGTTCATTGCAAGCGGCGAGTTTCTTTGGAACTCCGGCATCTTCATTTGGAGCGTGGAGCAGATACGCCGTGCGTTGCGCACCTATATGCCCGATCTGAGCGCCCTGTTCGCCGCAGCCTCGGAGAGCATAGGCACCGAGCGCGAAACGGATGCCATAGAACAGGTGTTCTCGGAGTGCCGCGCAACCTCGATCGACTACGGCGTTATGGAGAAGGCCTCGAATGTTTATGTGCATATCGGCGATTTCGGCTGGAGCGATATGGGTACGTGGGGATCGCTGTACCAGTATTACGCCAAGGACGATGCGGGCAATGCCTGCTCCGGCGAGTCGGTGGCTATGGATACCTCGGGCTGTCTCATCTCGCTGCCTAAGGACAAACTGGCTGTGGTCAACGGCCTTAAGGACTTCATCGTGGTCGATACGGAGGATGTGCTGATGATCTGCCCCCGATCGAACGAACAAATCATCAAGACATTCATCAATGAAGTCCGTTTCCGCAACGGCGACAAACACATATAGACCTTATGTCACTGCTTTACGATAAATTCACTGAATCCTCGGGCGTCACGACCGACTCCCGCAAGGTGGCCGAGGGGTCGATGTTCTTCGCTCTGCGCGGCGGCAGCTTCGACGGCAACCGCTTCGCAGTCGATGCGTTGAGAAGCGGAGCGGCGTATGCCGTGGTCGACGATCCGCATATCGAGGCTCCGGAGGATCTGCGCGGCCGCCTGATAACGGTGGACGATACGCTTGCGGCGCTGCAGTCGCTCGCTCGCGAACACCGTACGGCGCTGGGCATTCCCATTCTCGCCGTGGCCGGCAGCAATGGCAAGACTACGACCAAGGAGCTTGTGTCGCGCGTTTTGGCCGAAAAATACGAGGTGTATGCCACTCACGGCAATCTGAACAACCACATAGGTGTGCCGCTGACATTGCTGGGGATGGATCGCAGCATCGAGTTCGGCGTGGTGGAGATGGGCGCAAGCGCCTGCGGCGAAATAGCCGCGCTGACGTCGATAGCACGCCCCAACTACGGTATTCTCACCAATATAGGACGTTCGCACCTCGAAGGCTTCGGGGGTGTCGAGGGCATCCGCCGCGGCAAGGGCGAACTGTACGACTTTCTGTGCGCGACCGGCGGGCGGGCTTTCGTTCCGTTGGAGGACGCGACACTCTCGGAGATGGCCGCCGAACGTCCGAATATGGCTGCCGAGTACTACTCCACGGCTATTGCCGACGGCGTGCCGAACCGGTTGGAGGGCGATTACAACCGTAAGAATATCGCCGCTGCCATGGCTATAGGCCGCTATTTCGATGTCGATGAACAACGCATACTTCACGCCATAGAGGACTATACGCCCGACAACAACCGTTCGCAGCGGTTGGTCACCGGACGCAATACCGTAATCGTCGATTGCTATAATGCCAATCCGTCGAGTATGCGCGCCTCGCTCGACAGCTTCACTGCCGAGACCTCGCCGCTGCCCAAGTGCTGCATATTGGGCGATATGCTCGAGCTTGGCGAGTGGTCGGCCGAGGAGCACCGCCGGATATTAGAGGTCGCTGTGGCGGCCGATGTGTCGCGCATCGTATTAGTGGGTCGAAACTTCGTTGCAGCAGCTGCCGGCTTCGACGACAGCCGCATCGCTCTGTTCGATACTCAGGATGCGCTGGCCGCGGAGCTGCAGAAACAGCCGGTTGACGGAATGTTCATCTTGGTGAAAGGCTCGCACGGCATCGGTCTCGAGAAGCTCCTGCCGCTGCTCTGACGGGCACCTGCTGAATAGGAGGCGTGGCAATCGGGTTGGGTGGGGGTGACAACCTGCTCAGATAACAACCGCACACCGTAAAAATCGTCATATTGCAAATACCGAGGCAGAATTTTTCGTATCTTTGTTGTTACAATCAATATAAATATTGGGAACGAAATAGTCTCGAAGGTATATCTATGAAACGAATTTCTGTGTTTGGCAGGCGAAATGGTTTTACCGGCAGCCTGCTTGTCGCACTTTGTGCAATTGTATGTATGGTGACGTCTGTTCCTGTCATGGCCGATTCGCATACGCAATCCGCGGCCGTGCAATCATTGACCGACGATTTCATATCGGACGCCCCGCAATCTGCGACGGGGACAGCAGACGGTCACGATTATGTCGACTTGGGTTTGAGCGTCAAGTGGGCTACGTGCAATGTGGGTGCATCTTCGCCGTCGGATTACGGCGATTACTTCGCATGGGGCGAAACGGCTCCAAAGTCGGAATATACGAAAGAAAACTATAAAGCCTGTGTCAATGGTATCGACGACATATCGGGCAATCCACAATACGATGCCGCGCGAGCCAACTGGGGCGGCTCGTGGCGTATGCCGAAAGAACGAGAGATAGAGGAACTTATCGAGGAGTGTACATGGACGTGGACAACTCAGGACGGCCATATGGGCTACAAGGTAACGAGCAAAATCAACGGCAACTCTATTTTTCTGCCTGCTGCCGGTGAGCGCTTCGGGTCGTCACTTGAATACGAGTCTGAAAAAGGTGCATATTGGTGCTCGATGTCTACGCACATGCCGCTGCCGGACGATCCGCAAGCTGGGGCCTACCTCGGGTTTAGCGGCGATGGCGGCGCCGTGTATGCCCTCTATTGCAACGCAGGGTTTAGCGTCCGTCCGGTTATGTCGTCTGAGATTTCCCGTTTTTTGGATAATATGGAAGCCAGCTATGCACTATTTGATTTTTTATGTGATGAAATGTCCGATACCAGTATATCATCTGATAATTCGACTCCGGAGAGTTCCGAGGCGGCACCTCAACCAGTGATGGGCACGATTGGCGGCCACGATTATGTCGATTTGGGTTTGAGCGTCAAGTGGGCGACATGTAATGTGGGCACATCTTCGCCGTCGGATTACGGCGATTACTTTGCATGGGGTGAAACGGCACCAAAGTCGGAATATACGGAAAAAAACAATATAGCCCGCTTTGGCCCCGACGACATATCGGGCAATCCGCGATACGATGCCGCGCGAGCCAACTGGGGCGGTTCGTGGCGTATGCCGACGAGAGATGAGA
>CAYYUW010000106.1:0-3194 GCA_964474985.1 uncultured Alistipes sp.
CAGAAGCGCGACCGCAAGGATATAGCGCAAGTCAGAGTCGCGCTTCGTATCGTCAAAGAGTATGCAGGAGAGAATACGTTGCTTGACGAAGTGGATAAAGCCTTCTGCAAAGGTTTTTTGGAGTACCTGCAAACGGAGTACCGTTCCGCGAAAGGTCGCAGAGTTACCAACGGCACGCTTCACAACTACTACCGATGTGTGAACAGCGCGTTGAATGCGGCTGTTCGGGCGGAGCATATAAAAGTCAATCCCTTTAATCTGTTGGATTCGTCCGACAAGATACGCAAGCCGGAAAGCAAACGGGAGTACCTGACCATCGACGAGGTGCGAACATTGATAGCCACGCCGATAAAGAGCCGGTCGGAGTTTAATGCTTCGATAAAGAGTGCCTACCTGTTCTCGTGCTTCTGCGGGCTGCGCATCAGTGATGTAAGGGCGCTGACTTGGGGAAATGTGATATGCGACCGGGGGCAGTACCGATTGGAGGTGGTGATGAAGAAGACCAAAGACCCGATATATTTGCCGCTATCCAACGAGGCTATGCGCTGGTTGCCGGAACGGGGCGGCAAGACAGCGGATGATAAGGTGTTCGACCTGCCGTGTTTCTCACAAATCAATGACCGGCTCAAAGCGTGGGCGAAGTCAGCAGGCATCAACAAGAATATGACGTTCCACACAGCCCGCCATACCTTTGCGACGATGATGCTGACGTTGGGAGCCGACCTCTATACGACCTCGAAACTGCTCGGACATTCCGACGTACAGATAACGCAGGTTTATGCGAAAATCGTCAATCGGAAGAAGGACGAAGCGGTCAATCTTGTGAACGGATTATTCGACTAATGACTGTACGAAATCTGTTTGGAAAACAGTTTAGTTTACATGGGTGGGCATATATAGGAAGCAAACTAAACTAAACCGAATTTTGCAAACAAATGAAAAAACCGTCGAAACCCTCTGATGGCGGTGTTTGCTGCGGTATCAAGTGGACATTGCTATGCAAAAAGAGCAGCAAAAAGTTGGTCGTAAAACCGGTAATCTGATTGGTTATATATGTAGCAGATGACACCTCAAGGAATGCAACATTGCAATCGCTTTTCGGAGGTGTTTTTTTGTAGGCAGTTTGCTAACCAGTGGCAGCAACGGCATACGACCACCGGCGCAATATTGTGTTGTCTAATTGCTCCGCGACACAATGGCTATAACAGAAATTAGCGATAGCGTTATCTTATCGGACAACGCCCAACGACACTAACACCTCGCCGAAAAACGCGCACCAAGCCCAACCTTTTCTTATCCCTCTTATCGCTCAATCTTTCGCCATATCGTGGTGCATTGTCGAGCGACAAAACGAGTAACAAATTCTGCCGAGCATTTGCCATTGGTCCGGAATAATCGGATCGTACATTACAGCCCACTCTGCTTGCTGATTGAGTGGACAAGCCCATACAAGCAACGGCGCGTATGGGGGATTAGGCTACCCAAAATGGCGAAAAAGCGTACAACAAGCAAGCCTGAGCTGGTTCTGTGAATGGCAAATTTGCGTATGCCGAATATAAAACATAGAGTCAGCATTCGCCATCTAATTAGAATTACAAGTACTCTATGTTTATCTCTCTATTATCGTATTTTTTCAATATAAGTGTACAGTGTCAAAAACTCAACCGCAAAATTATGCCGATTGAATTATTTTCAATACCTTTGTTATCATTTTGTGTTTTAAGAGTAGAAATGAAAGAGGTGAACCGCTTGAAAATTATTCTTGCAGAAAAGAATAAAACGGGGAAATGGCTCGCAGAGCAGTTGGGGAAGGATCCTTCGACCGTGTCGAAGTGGTGTTCCAACTCGTCGCAGCCGCAGCTGGATACGGTAATTCGTATCGCCGAATTGTTGGAAGTGAATATTGAACAATTGATAAACAGATAACGATATATGGCACGAGAACAGGAACGCGCGGAACTGCACCGTACAATATGGCAAATAGCGAATGATTTGCGCGGAAGCGTCGACGGCTGGGATTTCAAAAACTATGTCTTGGGAATGCTGTTTTACCGCTTCATCTCCGAGAATATCACGGCATTCATTAATGCGGAGGAGCAGCGCGCGGGAAATACGGAGTTCGATTATGCCGAATGTTCGGACGAGCAGGCCGAATTCGGGCGTGAGGTAACCGTACAGGAGCGGGGATTCTATATTCTCCCGTCGCAACTTTTCGGGAATGTGCGCAAAAAAGCCGCCGCCGACCCCAATCTGAACGAAACGTTAAGCAATATCTTTCATGCAATCGAGAATTCCGCCAAAGGCGCGGCAAGCGAGGACGACATGAAAGGGCTGTTTGCCGATATCGACGTAAACAGCAACAAACTCGGTGCGACAGTGCAGAAGCGCAATGAGACGCTGGTGAAGATCATCGACAAAATCGGCGACATGAAGTTCGGCAATCTGGCGGATAACCAGATCGACACGTTCGGCGACGCTTACGAGTTTCTGATGACGATGTACGCCAGCAATGCAGGCAAGTCGGGCGGCGAATTTTTCACGCCGCAGGAGGTCTCCGAACTGCTTGCCCGCATTACGCTTGTCGGCAAAAAGCAGGTGAACAAGGTCTACGACCCCGCGTGCGGCAGCGGCTCGCTACTGCTGAAATTCGCCAAAGTGCTTGGCAAGGAGAATGTTCGTCAGGGCTTTTACGGGCAAGAGATTAACATCACGACCTATAACCTGTGCCGTATCAATATGTTTTTGCACGACATCAACTACGAGAAGTTCGATATTGCGCTCGGCGATACACTGCTTGCCCCGAAACATTGGGACGACGAACCATTCGAGTGCATCGTTTCCAACCCGCCCTACTCGATCAAATGGGCAGGCGACGAAAACCCATTACTAATTAACGATCCGCGATTCTCGCCTGCCGGGATTCTTGCTCCCAAAAGCAAAGCCGACCTCGCTTTTACAATGCACATGCTCTCGTGGTTAGCGACGAACGGCACGGCAGCCATCGTCGAATTCCCCGGAGTACTCTACCGCGGCGGTGCCGAGCAGAAAATTCGCAAATATCTGATTGACAATAACTATATCGACACGGTTATACAGTTGCCCGCCAATCTGTTTTTCGGCGTGGGCATCGCTACCTGCATCATCGTGCTGAAAAAGAGCAAAAAGGACAATGCTACGCTCTTTATCGACGCCTC
>CAYYUW010000107.1:0-19876 GCA_964474985.1 uncultured Alistipes sp.
GATCGCCACTTCGTTCCGCCGCCGGCTGCTCGCCCGTGGCGGCGAAGCCGACGGTATGGATCTCTATCGGGCCTTCCGCGGCAGCGAGCCGAGCCGTCTGCCGCTGCTGCGCGGCCGCGGCCTGATCGACGAGCAGGAGGCCGCTGAACAGGAAGCCGCAGAACAGAAGGCAGCTGAGCAGACAGCCGCGGACATCGAGCCGGATGCTGCAGACGCATCGGCCGAGTAGCACATTCAGCCGGCAATAAAAAATTCCAGTCCGCAAAAGGCTGGAATTTTTTTATCGGCTTGCCGGCATTGTGCCGCCGGCGCGTGAGCGTATTAAAGGTTCTCCTTCTCGATATCCTTGAAGTAGCGATAGGTCGAAACCTTCAGCTCCTGAGCGGCTGCGTCGTCCACGACAAGCACGCCTTTGGGGTGAACCTGCAGACCGGTGATGGTCCAAGCGTGGCTGTATGCACCCTCGACGCCCTGCTTTACGGCCTGAGCCTTGGCGTGTCCGGTAGCCAAGATCATCACCTCGCGGCTCGACAGAACCGTTCCCACGCCTACGGTGAGGGCGGTCTTCGGCACGAGGGTCACGTCGCCGTCGAAGAAACGGGCGTTGGCAATGATCGTGTCCTCGGTCAGCGTCTTCATTCGCGTGCGCGAAAGCAGCGACGAGAACGGCTCGTTGAATGCGATATGGCCGTCATTTCCCACGCCGCCCATAAAGAGGTCGATGCCGCCGGCAGCCTCGATGCGCGCTTCATACTCGGCGCACTCGCGCTCGAGATCGGGAGCGTTGCCGTTGAGGATGTTCACATTGTCGGGATTGATATCCACGTGTTTGAAGAAGTTGTTCCACATAAACGAGTGGTAGCTCTCGGGATGATCCTCCGGCAGACCTACGTATTCGTCCATATTGAACGTGATGACGTTCTTGAACGACACCTTGCCGGCCTTGTTCATCGCGATCAGTTCCTTGTAGGTTCCCAGCGGGGTGGAGCCTGTCGGCAGACCCAGCACGAACGGTTTGTCGCCCTTGTGCGCATTGATACGCTCGGCGATATGTGCGGCAGCCCATTTGGCTACTTCGGCTGCGGTATTCTCTATTATAAGTCTCATATCTTTTATTGTTTTGTTTCGGTTTTCGGCCGCCGGTCCGACGCCCTCCCCGCAACCGGCCCGAAGGCCGGCGCGGAGCGGCTGTTGCGGATCGACTGTGCAGTCTTGTAAACAGTTTTTAGAACATTCTTACGAATACCTCCATAGCCTGATATTCGGCCATTCCGAGCTTGTCGTAGAGCACTGCGGTATGCTGGTTGCGCTCCTCGGCGCGCTGCCAGAATTCGCGCGGGTCCTCACCCGGGAAGGGCATAATATCTTTCTGCGAGAGGTGACGGTAGATTGCGTGGCGCTTCTTGATAACCTCGTCGGGGCTGAGGGGCACGGCCATATCGACCATATCCAAACCCCATTCCATCCACGCGCCGCGGTAGAGCCACATACGGCAGTCCTTGAGCCACTCGTCGTCCTTCACGACCTCCAGTGCGCCCAGTACGGCCTCGATGCAGACGCGGTGCGTGCCGTGCGGGTCGGCCAAGTCGCCGGCTGCGAAAATCTGCTGGGGCTTGACTTCGCGCAGCAGCTTGACGATGATGTCGATGTCGGCCTTGCCCATAGGGTTCTTCTTTATGCCGCCCGACTCGTAGAAAGGCAGGTTGAGGAAGTGGATGTTCTGCTCCTTCACGCCGAATACCGAGCAGGCTCCGCGCGCCTCGCCGCGGCGCATCGAACCCTTAAGCTCGAGCAGCGGACGGGGTTCAGGCTCGCCATTCTTCTTCGAGGCTATGATCTTGCGGACCTCGTCCACGCGATCCTCGAAGCCCATCTGTCGTGCGGTGTCGAGGAACTGCATAATTACGTCGTCGTGTACTGCTACGTTGCCCGAGGTCTCGTAGGCCACGTGCACGTCGTGACCCTGATCCACCAAGCGCATGAAGGTTCCGCCCATGGAGATCACATCGTCGTCGGGGTGAGGCGAGAAGATGATGATGCGCTTGGGGAACGGTTTGGCACGCTCGGGACGGGTCGAGTCGTCGGCATTGGGCTTGCCGCCGGGCCAGCCCGATATGGTGTGCTGCAGGTCGTTGAATACCTTGATGTTGATCGAGTCGAACGTGCCTTTGGCCTCGAGAAGCTGGCCGAGCGAGTTGTCGATATAGTCTTTGTACGTGAGCTTCAGGATAGGTTTGTTCACCTTCATGCAGAGCCATACGACGGCCTTGCGGATGAACTTGGGCGTCCAGTCGCAGGTGCCGACCAGCCACGGAGTCTTGACGCGGGTAAGCTCCTCGGCGGCATCCTCGTCGACGACGACCTCGATGTTGGTGTGCGACTGGAGCAGCGTTGCGGGATACTTCGTGGAGACGTCGCCCTCGACGATGCGGCCTACGATAGCGCTCTTGTCCTCGCCCCAAGCCACGAGAATGATCTGCTTCGACGAGAATATGGTTTCCATACCCATCGTTATGGCCTTGGTGGGAACGTTCTCGGCACCCGAGAAGTTCGATGCCTGAGCCTTGATGCTTGCGTTGCTCAGCGCTACCAGTCGGGTCTTGGTATTGAAGTACGACCCCGGCTCGTTGAAGCCGAGCTGTCCCTTCTCACCTACGCCCAGCACCATAAGGTCGATGCCGCCGACGGCCTGAATCTTGGCCTCGTAGTCGCGGCAGAACTGCGATATGGCGTTGATGCCGAGCGACGAATCGGGCATAAAGACATTCTCGGGCTTTATGTCGATGTGGTTGAGGAACTCCTCGTGGATGCGGTAGTTGCGGCTCTGCTGCTCGTTCTTGGCAATGGGGTAGAATTCGTCGAGGCTGAACGCGATGACGTTGGCGAAGCTGACTTCGCCGTTCTTGTATTTCTCGACCAACTTGCCGTAGAGACCCATAGGCGAACGGCCCGTGGTCAGTCCCAGCACGAACGGCTGCCCGCAGGCGTACTTGGCCTTGATAGCCGAGACGATGCGGTCGGCAACGTACGAGGCTCCGTCGTATTCGCTTTCGAATATGTTCGTGTTGATACGCTCGTAACGGCGAATGATGTCCATCGGCTCGGCGCCGGCGATCAATCCGCCCTCTTTTTTAAGTTTGTAATTTCCTTGCATAGTCAGCTCTTTATTGTGGTTGATATTCTTATCGTTTGTCTGTGAAACCCTCGTAGTAGTTTATGAATGCCCGATTCACCATACGGTTGCCGCCCGCGGTGGGGTAGTCGCCCGAGAAGTACCAGTCGCCCGAATGCTTCGGGCAGGCGCGGTGCAGGTCCTCTATGGTCTGGTAGACGACGCTCACCTTGCAGGTGCATTCGTCGGGCGTGACCATACGGGCTATCTGCTGCGAAATCTCCTCGTAGGTGAACGGCGCGTAGATAGCCTTCACGCAGTTTTCGATCTGCTCAGCGGGCAGCTGCTCCTGCTCCTTGCACCGCTCGTAGGTGCGGCGCAGGACATCCTCCATACCGCGCTGGTGCAGCAGCGCCACGGCGGCATTGAAAGCGATAAATTCGCTCATACGCGACATGTCGATGCCATAGCAGTCGGGATAGCGGACCTGCGGCGAGGAGGATATGATGACGATCTGCTTCGGCTCGAGACGGCTGAGGATCTTGACGATGCTCTGCTTGAGCGTGGTGCCGCGCACGATCGAATCGTCGATTATGGCAATGGTGTCCTCGTGGGGCGTTATGGTGTTGTAGGTTATGTCGTAGACGTGCGCCGCAAGATCGTCGCGGCTGGCCCCCTCGGCGATGAACGTTCGCAGCTTTATGTCCTTTATGGCCAGCTTCTCGGTGCGTATGCGGTGGTCGAGGATGCTCTCGATGCTCTCGGCCGACGGATTGCCGCCCAAAGCCTCGATGCGCTTGGCCTTCATCCGGTTCAGGTAGTCGTTCATACCTTCGATCATACCGTAGTAGGCGACTTCGGCCGTATTGGGTATGAACGAAAATACCGTATGGTCCAGATCATCGTCGATCTCCTGCAGGATGCGGCTGCACAGCAGACGGCCCAAAGCCTTGCGTTCGCGGTAGATGTCGGCGTCGCTGCCGCGCGAGAAGTAGATGCGCTCGAACGAGCACGGACGCGGCGACGGAGCCTCGGCAATGCGCGACAGCGATATCTCGCCGCTGCGTTTGATAATCAGTGCTTCGCCGGCGCCAAGCTCGCGGACCTGCTCCGTGCGCAGGTTCATAACGGTTTGGATTACGGCGCGTTCCGAGGCCACGATGACTATTTCGTCATCGGCATAGTAGTGTGCCGGACGGATGCCCCAGCGGTCGCGGAATACGAAGCAGTCTCCGCTGCCGGTGATGCCTTCGATGACGAAGCCGCCGTCCCACATCATCGATGCCTCGCGGATTATGCTCTCGATGTCGAGCGCCTCCTCGACACGGTCGTTAAGCTCCGAACCGCAGCAGCCTTCGGCAGCGAAACGGTGCTGGAGCGCCTCGACCTGCTCGTCGAGCAGGTAGCCCAACTGTTCGAGCATAATGAAGGTGTCGGCGTTGTGGCGCGGGTGCTGTCCCATGGCCACCACGTGCCGGAATATCTCCTCGACATTGGTAAGGTTGAAGTTGCCGGCGAGCACGAGGTTGCGGCTGCGCCAGTTGTTGCGGCGCAGGAACGGGTGTACGTAGGACAGTCCGCTGCGGCCCGTGGTGCTGTATCGCAGGTGTCCGATATAGCACTCGCCTATAAAGGGCAGATCGTCATCGGCGGTTCCGGCAGCCCGACTGTCGGCTATGGCGCGGTTGACCGACGAAAAGCACTCGCCGATAGCGCCGCTGCCCAATGCGCGCTGGCGGAATATGTATTCATTGCCAGCCTGTGCCGTGAGCTTTATACAGGCCAAACCGGCTCCCTCCTGACCGCGGTTGTGCTGCTTCTCCATCATCAGATAGAGCTTGTTGAGTCCGTAGAGAGGAGTCCCGTATTTGTCTTTGTAGTAGGAAACGGGCTTGCGAAGCCTTACGAGGGCTATACCGCATTCGTGTTTTATTGCGTCACTCATGAAATGTAGAGTCGATTGTCGAATAACAGCCACAAAGATAAATAAACCGCGTAAGACGGCAAAACAATTCTATCGCCAAAATGCGATTTTTGCCTCCGCATTCTCACACTCGGTGTCGCCGGCGGTATTTCGTATCGGCTTTTTTGTTACTTTTACGGCGTTTTTAGACTGATGATATGAATCCTTTTGTTAAGACCGTTTCAATGCCGATGGGTATGGTCGTCGGAGCGCTGTTCTGCCGGCAGATAATGGCTTTCGATGTATGGTGCGCCCACCTGACCACTCCCGTATTGATATTCCTGATGCTCTTCTTCACTTTCTGCCGCGTCGATATGCGGCAGATGCGGCTGCAGCCGATACACCTGTGGCTGTTGGGGTTTCAGCTTATCGTCGGACCGGCCGTCTATCTGCTCGTAAGTTGCTTCGATCCCGTGGTGGCACAGGGCGCAATGATCTGCATTCTGGCTCCCATAGCCATGGCGGCGGTGGTGATCGGCGGAATGCTCGGCGCGAACATAGTGACGATGACCACATACAGCCTGCTGTGCAACTTCGTCGTGGCATTCGTGCTGCCCGTGGTGCTGTCGGTGGTCGGCAACGGTCACTGCACGCTGACCGAAATACTCGGACGCGTCGTGCCGCTGCTCGTGCTGCCTTTCGTCTCCGCTCAGTTATGCCGCGTGCTGCTGCCCCGTGTCAGCGGCTGGGTGACTACGCACAGCTACCTCTCCTTTTATATGTGGCTGCTGTCGCTGGCCGTGATCATAGGCCGTACGACAGCGTTCATTCTCGACCTCCACGGAGCCGACTTCACCGTCGAGATCCTGCTGGCCGTCGCAGCGCTGGTGATATGCGTCATACAGTTCGTCGTAGGCCGCCGGATCGGCCGCCGCTACGGCGATGCCGCCGCCGGTGGCCAGTCGCTCGGACAGAAGAACACGGTGCTGGCCGTATGGATAGCCCAATCGTTTATGGACCCCATTTCCTCGATCGCTCCGACAGCCTACATCGTCTGGCAAAACATCGTCAACAGCTACCAAATATACCGCAAAGACCGTGAGACATTAAGGCGTTGACCGGCCGATTTCCGCCTGCGCGATTTCTAAAGAAGCCGCAGCTTGTCGCGACAGTTCGCGCCCGCCCCACCTCGGGGCGGCTATGAAGAAGTCGCAGTTTGCCGCGAAGGCGGTTTTGCGTACCCCTGCCGAACAATATTGTTGTATATAATGCGAAAAGGGAGTACATTTGTATGTGAAAATTTGGATATGGATTTGGACATAGAACAGAATATATGGGGGTTTACGCCCGAGGGTGAGGCCGGAGTGCTCTATACGATGCGCAATGCTTCGGGCGGCGAGGTGCGGCTGACCAATGCCGGAGCGGCAGTGGCGGGCGTATGGCTGCCGGACGGGCGCGGCGGAAAGGTGAATGTGGCGGCCGGATACGACCGCTTCGAGGATTATCTCGACGATGCCGTGGCTATGGGCAAGATCATCGGCCGTGTGGCCGGACCGGTGTCGCGCGGGCGTTTCAGATTGGGCGGCCGTGAGGTGCGGCTGTCGGTCAACAGACCTCCGCACCATTTCGACGGCGGCCGCCGCGGGTTCTCCTCGCGGCTGTGGGAGTCTCGCACGGAGGTTAACCGCACGGTGTTCTCGCTTGACAGCGAGGACGGCGACGAGGGCTACCCGGGAGCGCTGCATGTCGAGGCGGTCTACGACTGGGATGATGATTTCCGGTTGGAGATTACCGTTGTGGCGCGCGGCGACGAGGATACGCCGATCGATTTGGTATCGAATCTTATGGTCGACCTGTCGGGCCGTTTCACGCCCGAGAGCATCGCCGGACACCGCCTCGGCGTCTGTGCCTCGCGATATGTCGAGACCGTCGGCGACATACCTGCCGGCCGGCTGCTGCCCGTCGAGGGTACGCAGATAGATTTCCGTACGGAACGGCCTGTCGGCGATCTCGATGCCGCCGACGGACTTGTAGGCGCCCGCGGCGGATTGGACCACTGGCTCGCTGCGGACGGCTGGCGCCGCGGCATACTCGCTCGGGTGGCGTCGCTGTACGACCCGCTTTCGGGCCGGCGGATGAATGTCTATACCTCGCAGCCGGCCGTACACCTCTATTCGGCCAATGCGATGTATGGCAGCGGCGCCGCACGCGGAGGCTGCGAATATGCCGACCACTCGGCGATCGCTGTGCGCTGCTCGGCCCTGCCCGATGCGGTCAACCGGCCGGAGTTCCCGACCGTCGTGCTGCCGGCGGGCGAGTTGTATGTGCAGAAGAGTGTTTATGAATTTATACTGCCCGATTATGGAACCGCTGCTGTCGAATAGCGTTGCATTTACCGGCCACCGCAAAATTACATTCTGCGCCGGCGACGATATGCCGGCGCTGCGCCGCAGGCTCGATATGCTCCTCAGACAGCTGTATGGGCGCGGATACCGATACTATTATAGCGGTATGGCCGTGGGCTTCGATATGGTGGCTGCGTGTGCCGTGCTGGAGCTGCGCCGGTCGTATCCCGATGTGAGGCTTATTGCAGCCGTGCCGTTCGCGGGGCAGGCGCGGCGATTCCCTGCTGCCGAGCGGATCGAGTACGAAAGGCTGCTTGCCGCGGCGGACCGTGTCGATGTGCTCTCGCAGGAGTACGAGCCGCAGATTTATCTGCGGCGTGACAGGTATATGGTCGAGCGGGCATCGGTTGTGGCGGCGTGGTTCGACGGCCGCAGCGGCGGCACGGCTTATACGGTCAACTTTGCCCGCAGCCTCGGCCGCGAGGTGGTGAACCTGTTCGACGACGGGCAGTGCGAACTGTTCTGATCGGGCGGCAATTATTTCCAGTTCTTGTACGGATTGCGTGCGAGGTGCGAGTTGTAGTAGCACTTCTCGCCCGTTACCTCCCTGCCCAACCACTCGGGATGCTCTATCGGCTCGTCGGCTGCGGCGAGTTCCACTTCAGCCACCGTCAGACCCTCGTTGTCGCCGTAGAACTCGTCCACTTCGAAGGTGTGGCGACCGGCAGGGACGAGGTAACGGCACTTGTCGATCACGCCGCTGCGGCACAGGCCGAGCATCGGCAGCGCGTCGTCCACTGGGATTTCGTACTCCCATTCGCAGCGGCTGATGCCGTCGCTGCTCGGTCCTTTGACTGTCAGAAACGCCTTTTGGCCGCGTATGCGCACCCGCACGGTACACCCTTCGCCACTGGCGAGATAGCCTTGAGCGATGCGTTCGGAGCTGACGGCACCGGCTTTGTAGTCGCCGTCGACGAGAAATTTGCGTTCTATTTCGATTGCCATTGAATGTCGTTTTGTGCCTGCTGACGGCCGGTTTAAGGCAGCGGACAGCCGGCATTTTCCGACTGCAAAGATAACGTATCGGCCGCAAAAAGTCGGATCGGGGAGCAAAATTTGCAGGTTTGGACTCTAATGTTTAAATTTGCAGGTTATAAAGGTCGTAAAATGGAAGAAAAAGAGCAGATAATCGCCGATATGGGCGGCGAATACAAATACGGTTTCACCTCCGACATCGACACCGAAACGATCCCGCGGGGTCTCGACGAGAGTGTGGTGCGGGCGATTTCGCAGAAGAAGGGTGAACCGGAGTGGCTTACGGCGTACCGCCTCAAGGCCTATCGGCACTGGCTTACCATGACGATGCCCGAATGGGCGCATCTGAACATACCCGAGATCGATTATCAGGATATCATATATTATGCCGCACCGCGGACGGCTCCCCGCCGCCAGTCTATGGACGAGGTGGATCCCGAGCTGCGGCGCACCTTCGACAAGTTGGGCATTCCGCTCGAGGAGCAGATGGCGCTGTCGGGCGTGGCGGTCGATGCGGTGATGGACTCGGTGTCGGTGAAAACCACCTTCAAAGAGACGCTGGCTGAGAAAGGCATCATCTTCTGCCCGATAAGCGAGGCCGTGCGCGACTATCCCGAACTGGTGCGCAAATATTTGGGCAGTGTGGTGCCGTATGCCGACAACTACTTCACGGCGCTCAATTCGGCTGTCTTCTCCGACGGCTCGTTCTGCTACATCCCCAAAGGAGTTCGGTGCCCTATGGAACTGAGCACCTACTTCCGCATCAATGCCGCGGGAACGGGGCAGTTCGAGCGCACGCTCATCGTGGCCGACGAAGGCTCCTACGTGAGCTACCTTGAGGGCTGCACGGCTCCGATGCGCGACGAGAACCAGCTGCATGCGGCCGTGGTCGAGATCGTGGTGCTGAAGGATGCCGAGGTGAAGTACTCGACGGTTCAGAACTGGTACCCGGGCGATCGCGAGGGCCGCGGCGGCATCTACAATTTCGTCACCAAGCGCGGCATCTGCAAGGGCGACAACGCCCGCCTGTCGTGGACGCAGGTGGAGACCGGCTCGGCCATTACGTGGAAGTATCCGAGCTGCATTCTCGCCGGCGACAATACCGTGGGCGAGTTCTATTCGGTGGCTATGACCAACAATTTCCAGCAGGCCGACACAGGCACCAAGATGATACATTTGGGCCGCAACACCCGTTCGCGCATCGTCTCGAAGGGCATCTCGGCCGGCCGCAGCCAAAACAGCTACCGCGGACTGGTGCGTGTGGCCAAGGGTGCCGAGGGCGCGCGCAACTACTCGCAGTGCGATTCGCTGCTTATCGGCGACAAGTGCGGCGCGCATACGTTCCCGTATATGGACGTGCAGAACCCGTCGGCCGTGGTCGAGCACGAGGCCACCACATCGAAGATCTCCGAGGACCAGCTTTTCTACTGCAACCAGCGCGGCATCTCGACCGAGGATGCCGTGGGGCTGATCGTGAACGGATATGCCCGCGAGGTGCTGGGCAAGCTGCCTATGGAGTTCGCCGTCGAGGCGCAGAAGCTGCTGGCCATAAGTTTGGAGGGCAGCGTAGGGTAGTGTCGGACAAAAAAGAATATGTATAAAATAAAAATAGTATGTTAAGCGTAAAGAATCTGCACGCCTCGGTGGCAGGCAAAGAGATACTCAAGGGCATCGATCTGGAGGTGCGCGCCGGCGAGGTGCATGCCATTATGGGTCCCAACGGCTCGGGCAAGAGCACGCTGGCCTCGGTGCTGGCCGGAAACGAGAAGTTCGAGGTTACCGAGGGCGAAGTCACCTTCTGCGGCCGCGACCTGCTCGCGATGAGCATCGAGGAGCGTGCGCGGGAGGGCCTTTTCCTCGGATTCCAATATCCGGTGGAGATCCCGGGCGTCACGATGTCCAACTTTATGAAGATGGCCGTCAACGAGCAGCGCAAGCACCGCGGCGAGGAGCCGCTGTCGGCTTCGGAGTTCTTGAAGATGATGCGCGAGAAGAGTGCGGTGGTGGAGCTGAGTTCCAAGTTGACCAACCGCGCCGTCAACGAGGGCTTCTCGGGCGGCGAGAAGAAGAAAAACGAGATATTCCAGATGGCGATGCTCGATCCCAAACTGGCCATTCTGGACGAGACCGACTCGGGATTGGATATCGATGCGCTGCGTATCGTGGCCACCGGTGTGACCAAGCTGCACACGCCGCAGAACGCTACGGTGGTCATTACCCACTACCAGCGTCTGCTCGACTACATAGTCCCTGACTACGTTCACGTGCTCTACAAGGGCCGCATCATCCACACGGGCGACAAGACGCTGGCTCTGAAGCTCGAAAAGGAGGGGTACGACTGGCTTATCAACGATTATCGATAGTGCGCTATGACCGAAAAACGCATATTGGACGACTATCTGTCGAATATCGACATCATCGGCGAGGGGCTGCCGGTGTGGTTCAATGCCCGCCGCAGCGATGCCGCGGCGTCGCTGAATCTGCACGGTCTGCCGACGTCGAAGAACGAACGCTATCTGCACAGCGACATCGGGCGGCTGCTCGAAGGCGAGTGGGAGCAGTATTTCGTCCCGCGGCATCACGACGCTCCCGTGCCGCTGCTGCCCGATACGGAGATGTACCGCATAACCTTGGTTAACGGCCGCACCGACGGCGGGCTGCACATTACCGAGGAGGGCGCCGTGTACGGCTCGCTGCGCGCCGCAGCCTGCTCGGAGCGTTTCGGGGCGATCGTCGAGCGGAGTCTCGACTCTGCGGCCGATCTGTCGGATACGCCCACGGCGCTGACGCGCCTGTTCGTGCAGGACGGCGCATTCGTCTACCTGCCCGAGGGAACCGAGCTGTCGGCACCCGTATCGATCGACGACTTCTATTGCGCCGACGGCGAGGCGCAGCTCTGCTTCACGCAGACGCTCGTGGTTGCCGAACGCGGTTCGCGGGCCGAGATCATCATCGCGCACCGCTCCGAGGGCTGCAACCGCCTGACGGCCGGCCATACGCGCGAGGCTGTTATAGGCGAGGGGGCCGAGGTCTCCTTCTCGGAACTGTACGATCTGGCGCCGGCCGCGGCGATGATAACCGCGGCGTACGTGCGTCAGACGGGCGGCAGCCGCTGCGGCACGATGCTCTGCAAGACCGGCGACGGATACCTGCGTGCGTCGCTGCACAGCGACCTTGTTGCACCCGAAGCTTCGAATGACCTGTGGGCGCTCTACCTGTGCGGCGGCGGGGAGCATTGCGACCTGAATACGTCGGTTCGGCACGGGGCGCCAGACTGCCGCAGCTACTCGCTTGTCAAGGGCGCAGCCTCGGGCAGTGCCGTCGGCTCGTTCGCCGGAATCGTCTACGTGGCTCCGGACGCCCAGCATACCGACGCCCAGCAGCAGAGCCGCAATCTGCTGCTTTCGCCTCAGGCGAGGATATTCACCCAGCCCCAGTTGGAGATCTACGCCGACGATGTGAAGTGCTCGCACGGCGCCACTGTCGGGCAGCTCGACGACGATGCCATATATTATATGCGCCAGCGGGGTTTGGGCGAGCAGCAGGCGCGGCGTCTGCAGCTCGAGGGCTTCGCCTTCGATGTCGTGCGACACTGCAGCTGCAGCGATCTGTGCCGGTATATAGGCGAGCGCACGGCTGCCAAATTGGAGAGAATGTGATGCTGAATATAGAAGACATACGCAGTCAGTTCCCGATTCTCGGCACCGAGGTCTACGGCCGGCCGCTCGTCTATTTGGACAGCGGCGCCACGGCCCAAAAGCCGCGTTGCGTGATCGACGAGGTGAACCGTTTGCATACGACGCTGAATGCCAATGTGCACCGCGGCGTACATTACCTTTCGGAACAGACTACCGAACTTTACGAGGCCGCCCGCGAGACGGTGCGGCGGTCGATAGGCGCCAAGTCGTGCAGCGAGATAGTCTTTACCTCGGGCGCCACGGCGTCGCTGAATTTAGTTGCGCACAGCTGGGGCGATGATCATCTCGGTGCGGGCGACAATATCATCGTCAGCGAGATGGAGCACCATTCCAATATCGTTCCGTGGCAGTTGGCGGCGCAGCGCCGCAATTTCGAAATACGTGTGCTGAGGTTCGACGACAGCGGCGAACTGCTTTACGACGACCTTGAGAAGCTGATAGACGGGCGCACCCGCTTGGTGGCCATAACGCAAGCGTCCAACGTGCTGGGTACGCGCCCCGATCTGCGGCGCATAATCGATGCGGCTCACAGCGTCGGCGCCGTAGTGGTGGTCGACGGCTGTCAGGGTGTAGTCCATGGCGGCGTGGATGTGCAGGCCTTGGATTGCGATTTCTATGCCTTTTCGGGTCATAAGCTGTACGGACCGACCGGCATCGGCGTGCTTTACGGCAAGGAGCGCCTGCTCGAGCAGATGCAGCCGTTTATGGGCGGCGGCGATATGGTCGACCGCGTGTCGTTCGAGCGCACCACCTTCGCCGCACCCCCGCTCAAGTTCGAGGCTGGCACCTCCAACTACATAGGCGCCATAGGATTGGGTCGCGCCATAGAGTGGCTCGGACAGTTCGATCCGGCCGATATGGCAGCCCACGAGCGCGACCTGCTGGATCATACCACCCGCACGCTGCACGGGATCGACGGGCTGCGCATATACGGCGAGGCGGCGGACAAGTGCGCGATATGCTCGTTCGACATCGATGGGGTGCACCACTACGATGTGGGTATGATTCTCGACAAGTTGGGCATTGCCGTCCGCACCGGTATGCACTGTGCCGAGCCTGTTATGACGCACTACGGCGTCAGCGGTATGTGCCGCGTCTCGCTGGCTCTGTACAACACCCGCGAGGAGATCGACCGCCTCGGCGAAGGTTTGCGCCGTGCCGTCAGGATGTTGCGGTAATATGCTTTTTGGACTTTTTTGTGGTTGAAGTTACCTCTTGCTGCCGCCGCGAACGAAAATTTGCGTAACTTTGCGTCCGTAACAAAAAGGAATCGTATGCGTCTTCGTCATCTGCTAATATTTGCAGCCCTGCTGGCTCCGTTCTTCCTGCGCGATTACACGGTGACCAACGAACTGAAATACATAAGTATCGCTGAAGAAGCGCTCGACAACGGCACGTGGTTCTCCTTCTACAACCACGGCGCGGCATACGCCGACAAACCGCCTCTCTACCTGTGGATAGTTATGTCGTCGAAGTTGATCTTCGGCTCGTACAATATGTGGTTCATCGGCCTTGCCAGCTTGCTGCCGCTGATCGGCATAATGATCGTTATGGGGCGCTGGATCACCTCCTGCCGACCCGACTTCCGCCCCGCCGCGGCCGATGCGATGCTCGCCACGACAGGTATGTTCCTCGGCAGCGCATTGGTGCTGCGTATGGATATGCTGATGACTTTCTTCATCGTGCTCTCGCTCTACACCTTTTGGAGGCTCTACTCCGGCACCGCACGCCCGCGGCACCGCTGGCTGCTGCCGCTGTGGATCTTTATGGCTCTGTTCACCAAGGGGCCTGTGGGCATTATGGCACCCATACTGTCGATAGCCGTATTCCTCGCTGTCAAGGGTGAGATCCGAACCTTCGGCCGATATCTTGGCTGGCGGCAGTGGGCGCTGCTGCTGGGGCTGTGCTCAGTGTGGTTCTCGCTGGTCTATATCGAGGGAGGCAGCGAATATATCGAGAACCTGCTGTTCCACCAAACCGTGGGCCGAGGCATCAACTCGTTCCACCACGCCCGACCGTGGTGGTACTATATCGCCCACATTCCCACCTCGTTCGCCCCGTGGGTGCTGCTCATAGTCGGCGTGCTCGCTGCCGGCGCCTTCAAACGTATGGCGCGCAGCGACATGGAGCGCTTTTTCGTCTGCATCATCCTCTCCACCTTCACGATGCTGTCGATATTCAGCTCCAAGTTGGACATCTATCTCATACCGATCTATCCCTTTGTCGTTTACCTTACGGTTATGTGGCTCGACAGATTCGAGGGCAGCGTGTGGACGAAAATCGCCGCCGCATTCCCTGCCGCGATATTCGTGCTGGTGCTGCCGGCTGTCGCCATAGCCGATGCCACGGGGCGCATACCGATCGAATACGACTCGCTGACGGTCGTTTATATCGCTCTCGGGGTGCTGTTTGCAGCCTCTGCCGTGGCTATATGGATGATCTGCCGCGGCCGCGTGCGCGAATCGATACTTTGGTCGGCCGGCGGTCTGCTGGCGATGATCGCTGTAGCTTCGACCGACCTGCGGCAGTTCAACCCTTACTTCGGCGTGGGAACGCTGGCTGAGCGGGGTGAACAGCTGGCTGAGAGGGAGGGTACCGACCGCTTCGCATACTACCGTTTCCGCGGCGGTGAAAATATGGACGCCTATTTGGACCGTTCGCCCGAACGCATCGAAAACTTGCAGCAGCTCGACAGTATAGAGCGTCTGCCGGTGCGCACCGTGCTGTTCACCGGCTGGAAAGAGCCTAAGCGCGATGCCGCATTCGCTGAGTGGCTGTCGCGTCACGAGGTGATCGAGGCGGGCCAGTACGGTGTGACCGTCATAGGCGGTAAAAACGAGTAAAACAGAATGACATTATGAATAAGACCGAAAACTATAAATTGACCGTCATCGTGCCGGTGTACAACGAGGAAGCCAGCCTGCCGCGTGTCGAGAAGGCTATGCGCGCCTTTCTGCCCACCTCCAAGGTGAGCACCTGCGTACTGTTGGTGAACGACGGCTCGACGGACGACAGCCTGCGCCTGATGCGCGAGATTTGCGCCCGCAACGACGACATGTTCTACATCTCGTTCGAGAGCAACTGCGGACTCAGTGCCGCAATGAAAGCCGGTATCGATACCGCCTGCTCGCAGTATGTGGGCTATATCGATGCCGATCTGCAGACTACTCCCGAGGATTTCAACCTGCTGCTGGATTATGTCGACGAGTACCAGTTGGTTATGGGCATCCGTGCCGGCCGCAAGGACAGCTTTTTCAAGAATCTCCAGTCGCGTATCGCCAACGGATTCCGCAATATGATGACTCACGACGGCGCACGCGACACCGGCTGCCCGCTGAAGATCATGTGGACCGATTACGCCAAGCGAATCCCCTTCTTCACCGGTATGCACCGCTTCCTGCCCGCGCTTATTCAGCTGCAGCAGGGACGTATGATGCAGATTCCCGTGCGCCATTTCCCCCGCACGGAGGGCGTGTCGAAGTATCACCTGTGGAACCGTCTGGTGGGTCCGTTCAAGGACTGCTTCGCCTACCGCTGGATGCGCAAACGCTATATCAACTACCGCATAGGAGAGCATAACGTATGAACTCCTTTATGATCGACTGTCTGGGCTACCTCGCTCAGGGATTGTTCTCGGCGCGATTCTTCGTGCAGTGGATAATGAGCGAACGCGCCAAACGCGTGCTTTCGCCGACGATCTTCTGGCAGATCAGTATGGTGGCCTCTTGCGTATTCTGCGTCTACGGCTGGCTGCGCAACGACTTCTCGATCATCGTCGGACAGCTTATAACCTATTACATTTACATCTGGAACCTCAATGCCCACAATGCTTGGAAACGGCTTTGGATGCCGCTGCGGCTGGCGATTATGGCCATTCCGGTGGTCGGCGTGGGATGGATCGCGGCGAACTGGCCGGCGGCGTGCGAGCATCTTTTCGGCCATAGCGACCTGCCTGTGTGGCTTATCGTTATGGGCACCGCGGGGCAGGTGATCTTCACGCTGCGATTCGTTTACCAGTGGGTGGTCTCGCGTCGCGAGGGGGTGTCGCTGCTGCCGTTGGGCTTTTGGATGATAAGCCTGACAGGCTCAGCTATCATAATTACGTACGCACTGCTGCGCGGCGGTATGTTCCCGTTGATACTGGGGCATATAACCGGCATTGTGGTGTATGCGAGAAATGTGGTGCTGGCGCTGCGCAACCGTCAGTAGCGCAGCAGTCCGAGCTGGTCGAGCAACACCATGAAGATGCATACGGGCGCTACCCAGCGCAGCAGAAATTGATAGAGACGAATGTTGATGAAGCGAGTTTTGCCGTTGTTGGTAAGCTCGCTTTTCAATGTGTTGCGGTCGATCTTCCACCCGACGAACAGGCAGGTGAATATGCCTCCCACAGGCAGCATTATGTTGGCTGTCAGGAAATCGAACGAGTCGAAAATGTTCTTGCCGCAGATCGTCCAGCCGCTCAGAACGCTGAACGACAGCGAGCACAGCGCTCCGAGAACGAGCATCGCCGAGGTGACGAGCCAAGCGGCTGCAGTACGCGACAGGTGCCACTGCTCGTGCACGTATGAGGTGACGACCTCGTGGATCGATATGGTGGAGGTAAGTGCGGCGAGCGCCAGCAGCATAAAGAAAATCGTCGACCAAACAGCGCTGAACGACAGACTGTTCAATATGTTTGGCAAGGTGATGAACACCAACGACGGACCGGCGCCCGGGCGTATGCCGACGCTGAATACCGCCGGAAATATCATCACGGCGGCCAGCACGGCCACTAACGTGTCGATCAATGCGACGCTCAAGGCTGTGCGGCCTATTGCGGTCGACTTGTCGAAGTACGAAGCGTAAATGATCATACAGCCCAAACCCACCGAGATCGAAAAGAACGACTGCCCGACAGCATTGAGCACCGTCTTGGAGGTAACCTTCGAGAAGTCGGGGCGGAACAGAAATTCGAGACCCTCCTTTCCGCCCTCCATAGATATCGAGCGTATGCACAGCACGATAAGTATGATGAACAGCAGCGGCATCAATATTTTCGACGAGCGTTCGATGCCCTTCTCTACGCCGAGCAGGATTATTATGTGCGTCAGCATCATAAACGCTGCGGTGGCGATGAGCGGCCTGTAGGGGTCGGAGACGAAGGCGCTGAAGTGCGCCTCGTATTCCGCCGGCGAGGAGTATTGCGCCAGCACGCCGCTGGCGGACTGGACAATATAGTGCAGCGTCCACCCAGCCACGACCGAATAGAAGCCGTAGATAAGCAGCGCGGCCAAAACACCGTTGTAACCGATAGCGACCCAGCTGCTGCGGGGAGCCAGTTTGCGGTAGGCTCCTACCGCATTAAGGTTGGTGTGGCGGCCGATGAAGAATTCGGCCGTGAGAACCGGAATGCCCAACAGCAGTATGCAAAGCAGATAGATCAACAGAAAGGCTCCGCCGCCGCCTTCGCCGGCTATATACGGGAACCGCCATATATTGCCCAACCCGACGGCACTGCCGACGGATACCAAAATCACACCCAATTTGCTGCCGAAAGTCGCTCGCTGATTACTCATTTCGTAAGGTCGGTTAAATTACAAGTGGCGCAAAGTTACTCAAAAAATATTTATTGTCAAGTCGATGTGCGGCTGACTATCAGGGCATAAGACTGCCGGTTCGTAACCTTTTTCGCCGAGTTATCGACCCGATTGCAACCGCCCGCCCGCGGCCGGCGTCGGTCGTGTAGCTTAAATGGCGGGAAAAGTGCAAAACCGTAATTTCGCATTTCGGCGTTAAAAAATGTCCTTCGGTGGCAAAATTGGCTTCTTTTATAGCTTTGCGGGCCGTTAAAATCACCTTCGGCTGCTAGGGAGGGGCACGCAGAAGGCGTGAGCAGCCAAAGGTGGCATCGCCTCGGGTGATGCAGCAGCGCGACGGAATGCAGCCGCAGATTTCGCGGCAGATAGTTTGCGGCGAAAAATCGGGTTGCTGGTGGCAACTCGCGCGCCGGCCCCAAGGGGGGGCAGGACGGGCGCGAATATTTCCGGCGACAAGTTGCGGCTTCATTGAAGCCGCGCGAGCCGCAGCCTTGGGGCGGCGGAGGCTCGCTTTGCTCCCCTCCGCAGGCTGCAACTCGCATCATTGCAACAATAATCGCCAGTATAACTGCAGTCCAAGGGCCGCGCAGGCCGAAGCCCCCCCGCCAGCGGAGGCCCGCTTTCGCGTGCCCCGCAGTCTCCGTCCCGCAAGTAAATAAACGGACCCCGCTCACTCGCTATTCGACTGCGCCCAGTATAATATTGCTCGGCAAAATGCGAGCAATATTTGTTTTTGCCCACGCTTATTCGTATATTTGCACACCTTCCTGAAGAGAGCGTATCGGCATATTTGTGCCGGATGGCCGGAGAGGAGCGAACAGGGTATGGCAAAATGTTTATCAAGTATGAATAAAAGAGTCTATCAGCGTCTCGGACGGAATCAGTTTTTCAATTATTGGGTAGTGCTTATAATAGATTCATTCGTGTCTATCGTAAGCTCATTGGTGGCATATCTTGCGATTTCATATCTCACCGGAACGGTAGTGCCGTCGGGCGTACTGATGCTTACAATGGGCATATCGGCCCTTAGCAGTCTCGCGGCATTCTTCATCACCAACACCTACAAGCCTATCATACGCTACTCCACCCTGAAGGGGACGTGGCGCTTCGCCGCAGCCGCACTGCTCAAACAGATGCCTATGGCCGTATATCTGTTCGTCGTTTCGTATATCGTGCCCGACTTCAAGATCCACTGGCCGTTCTACCTGTTCGTCGATATGATCGTGACGCTGCTCGCGCTTATTTTGCTCAGAGTGGTGATGCTGCTGGTTTACGACTCGATAAGCGACAACTGCAATCTCAGCCAGTCGGTCAAGAACCTGCTGGTTTACGGCGTAAACGAAAAAGCTGTGTCCCAGATCACGCGATTGCAGAAATCACCACGCTACCGCATCTCCGGCTGCCTGACCTACGGCGCCGAACTCGGGTCGTACAGAATATCCGATAAACCTGTATATAACTTCACCGATATCGAAAGCCTGCGCAAAATATCGTCGGACATCGGCATAGACGGCATATTGTTCCCCAGCAGCGAGTCGGCCTTGGAGGAAAAGGACCGCCTCATACGCTACTGCGAATCGCTTTCTATCAAGGTATTCATAACGCCGCAGGTCGACGAGGTCGTGAACGGCAGGATCATAAGGCAGAACATTCGCGAGATAAAGATCGAGGACCTGCTCGGCCGCGCGGAGATAGCCATAAATATGGCCGAGATAGTAGCCGCATTCCGAGGCAGGACGGTTCTGGTGACCGGTGCCGCCGGTTCGATCGGCAGCGAGCTGTGCCGCCAGCTGGCGACGTTCGACATAAAGAGGCTTATACTGTTCGACTCGGCCGAAACGCCGATGCACAACATACGGTTGGAACTCGAAGACCGGTTCCCGCAATTGGAGTTCGTACCCGTGATAGGCGACGTTCGCATCCGTCAGCGCTTGGAGATGGTCTACCGCGTATATGCGCCCTCGGTGGTATTCCACGCCGCCGCATACAAGCACGTGCCGCTAATGGAGGAGAATCCCTGCGAGGCGGTTATGGCGAATGTGGTCGGAACGCGCAACGTTGCTGACCTCGCCGTGCAGTACCGTTCCGAAAAGGTGATTATGGTGTCGACCGACAAGGCTGTGAACCCGACCAATATTATGGGTGCATCGAAACGGCTGGCCGAGATCTACTGCCAGTCGCTCGGGCTTGCGGTTGCCGCCGGC
>CAYYUW010000108.1:0-4466 GCA_964474985.1 uncultured Alistipes sp.
GATGCGCGAATAGCATATTGCGGCGACCCATAACACGGCCACCACGGTGAACCAGCGGCGGCGTATGAATGTCGCGGCCAGCGTGGTGAATGCCACAGCGCCGGCCGTACGGATTATCTTGTGCCGGATGAATGAATGCGATAACAGGGCGATAGCCGTGGTGGTCGAGGCGTGGGCGGAGACGGTGCCGTAGAGTCCCGAATTGACATACGGGACGCCGTGCTTGAGCGGAAAGTGCATTTGCGCTATGACGTCTTGGTCGTGGTTGGGCCGCAGCATCTGGAATCCATCCTTGAACAGATTGCACAGCTGGTCGGCAATGCCCACGGCCGCGGCGATCAACAGCACGGCGAAAAGTGTGGTGCGCCAGCCGTAGCGTCGCCATATCAGGAAGATGATAAGCAGATAGAGCGGCAGCCACGTCAGCCGTCCCGATATGATAAACATCATGCGGTCGAAAAACGATCCTCCGTCGAAATTGAGCGCCAGAAAGACGGCTTCGTCCAGTCGTTCTATCATATTGTCAGTCGCGGTTTCTTGCTATGCTGAGGTAGTAGAGCAGTGTGGCTATGGCGCTGAGTGCTGCGACCAGATAGGTGCGAGCTGCCCAGCGCAGTGCGATGCGGGCCTGTCCGAGCTGGCCGGTATCGAGCGTGTGCGATACGCGCAGCCACTCTAATGCCCGTGCCGATGCGTTGTACTCTACCGGCAGAGTGACAAGCGAGAAAATCGCCGAGGCAGCAACCATAGCTATGCCGATCCAAAAGAGCGCTGGGAATGATCTGATAGTCAGTATACCGAGTATGATTACCCACGTGGAGTAGCGCGAGGTGAAGCTGATCACGGGCACTAATTGCGAGCGCAGCGTCAGCGGTGCGTATCCGCGGGCGTGCTGCACGGCGTGGCCGCATTCGTGGCAGGCTACGGCCGCGGCGGCAATGCTGTCGCTGGCGTAGACCGATTCGCTGAGGTTCACGGTCTTGTTGCGCGGATCGAAGTGGTCGGTCAGATGTCCGGATGTGGAGGTGACGCGCACATCGTATATTCCGTTGTCGCGCAGCATCTTTTCGGCTATTTCGCGACCGGTCAGGCCGCTGCGCAGCCTGACACGCGAGTATTTCGAGAAGACCGACTGCAGTTTGCCCTGCACGATCAGTCCTGCTATTCCTATGATAATTACGAGCCACCACTCGAAGTTGATTCCTGCTATCGGCATCATAAGCTGTAAGTTTTTTGTTTAATAACGCGGTTTGGTCCGTTTTATTGTCGATTCATATTTTGTGCCGTCATTTTATTTTCTGAAGGTGCAGTAGGCGCTGGCCTGCTGCTGCGGCGTTACGAGCACGTCGTCGATGTTCACGTGCGGCGGCTGCGAGACGACCCAGCCTATTACCTCGGCTATGTCCTCGCCGCGCAGAGGCTCGATGCCTCGGTAGACGTCGCCGGCGCGTTTGCAGTCGCCGTGAAACCGCACCACCGAAAACTCCGTTTCGACCATCCCGGGACGGATCTCACTGACCTTGATGCCGCTGCCGACCAAATCGGCCCGCATCGCCTGCGAGAGTGCATGCACGGCGTGCTTGGTGGCGCAATAGACGGCGCCGTTCTCGTAGGGCTGCGTGCCGGCTATCGATCCGATATTCACTATGTGTCCGCGGCCGGCGGCGACCATTCGCTGCGATACGATGCGTGTCACGTATAGCAACCCCTTGATGTTTGTGTCGATCATCGCGTTCCAGTCCTCGGTGTCGCCGCAGTCGATATGTTCCAGTCCAGCCGCAAGTCCGGCGTTGTTGACCAGCAGGTCTATCGCCCGCTCGGCAGGCAGAGCACCCAGCTGCCGAGAGCATTCTGTCTCGTTGCGCACATCGAAAGCGAGCGTGCGCACCTCGGTGCCGTATTTGGAGGCGATCTCTGCGGCCAGCGCCTCGAGCCTGCCGGCACGGCGGCCGGTAATGATCAGGTCGTAACCTATTGAGGCGAGTTTGCGTGCCGTCGCCTCGCCGATTCCGGATGTAGCACCCGTGACTATCGCCAGTCTGTTCATCGTGTTCGATTGAAGTTTTTATACCTTTCGAAAGACAAAAATATGAATTTTTTTATGTTTCTTTGCATTAAATATGTTTTAAAGTTTGAATGTCGAATTTTTCATAGCGCGACGCATAGCCTCCTCGGCAGATGAGGGGCGCCGGAATGTGATGGTGCGTATCGCTACGGCTACGGTGGCAGTCGGTGTGGCGGTGATGATCGTCGCACTGGCGGTCATAACCGGTTTCCGCCGCGAGATAACCGCCAAGATCATAGGCTTCGGCGCTCACGTTCAGATTATTAATCTCGACAACAACTCCTCTCTCGAACGTACGCCGATCGTCGCGAGCGATGAACTTGAGCGGCGGCTGGCCGCTTTGCCGCGTTTCGCTTCGCTTTCTCGCTTTGCCGTCAAGGGGGGCATCATACGCACCGACGAAGCCATACAGGGCGTGATGCTCAAAGGCGTATCCGAGGGGTATGACAGCACCTTTTTCCTCTCGTGTATGGTGCGCGGATCGCTGCCCCGCACGGGCGGCGGACAGCGGCACAAGGATCTGTTGGTGTCGCAGTCGGTGGCGTCGCTGCTGAGGCTCGATACGGCGTCGCGGGTCGAGATGCTGTTCGTGCAGGAGGACGGCACGCCGCGCCGCGACCGCTTCAAGGTGTGCGGAATATATTCGACCGGTATGTCCGAGATGGACGATATGGTCGTGCTTACCGAGCTGCGCAACGTGCAGCGGCTGAACAACTGGACCGAGGAGCAGATCACTGGTTACGAGGTGAATACCACGGATTTCGATCGTCTGCCGGAGTTCTCGGCCGAGACCGACCGCATTGCTGCCGAAGTGAGTCTGCTGGAGGGGCAGAACCTTATGGCCGATGATATCGGGCATCGGTATCCGACTATATTCGACTGGCTTAAGGCCCATAACGTCAACGCAATGGTGATTATGGTCATTATGATCGTGGTGGCGATGATGAATATGGTCTCGGCAATGCTTATAATACTGCTGGAGCGTACCAAGATGATAGGCCTGCTGAAGGCTATGGGTATGCGCAACGGTGCCGTGCAGCGCATATTCCTCTACCGCTCGATATATATTGTCGGCCGCGGCGTGCTGTGGGGCAATATCGCGGGGCTGGCGCTCTGCGCCGCACAGCACTGGGGCCATTTCGTGAAACTCGATCCGGCGGGGTATCTGCTTTCGGAGGTGCCGATCGGCTTCGGTGCAGGGTGGTGGATCGGACTGAATATCGGCACGGTGGCGGTTATCGTCGCATCGATGGTGCTGCCTACGCTGATAGTATCGTTTATAAAACCGGAAACAACAATACGTTATCAATGATGAAACCATATAATCACACGGAACCGAAAAAGAAGCAGGTGCGGACGATGTTCGATCGCATCGCGCCGCGCTACGATCTGCTCAATCATCTGCTTTCGCTGGGCATCGACCGCCGCTGGCGCCGCCGCGTCATCGGGGAGCTGCGGCCGTCGGACCCGCACCATATATTGGATGTGGCGACGGGTACGGGCGATCTGGCTATAGCTTTGGGCCGGATGTCGCCGCAGGTGAGCGTGATGGGTGTCGACCTCTCCGAGGAGATGGTGGCCGTAGGACGGCGCAAGGTCGAGGAGCGTGGATTGGCCGGCCGCGTATCGCTCAGCACGGGCGATGCCGAGGCACTTGCATTCGACGACGGGACATTCGATGCCGCGACGGTGGCCTTCGGCGTTCGCAACTTCTCCGATATACCCAAGGGGTTGAGCGAAATGGCGCGGACGCTGCGCAAGGGCGGAACGCTGGCCGTGCTGGAATTTTCCCGCCCCGACAATAAAATTTTCGGTACGCTCTTCCGTTTCTATTTCCACAAGGTGCTGCCCGTGGTTGGCGGCTGGATATCGAAGGATCGGGCGGCATACCGTTATCTGCCCTCGTCGGTGGATGAGTTCCCTGCGCCGGAGCGGTTCCTTGGGATGATGTCCGAGGCGGGGTTAGACAATTGTCGCGCCGTGCCGATGACATTCGGAGTAGCGTATATTTATATAGGTATTAAAAGATGAGAAGATTTCATTTGCTGGCGGCCGCGGTTCTTGCGTGCTGCCTTGTCTTAGTGTCGTGCAGCAGCGCACGGCGGGTGCAGAAGCTGCAGCGCAAGATCCGCATCGAGAAGATCGAAAGCCTGACGCCGCACGGTTTGGCCGGCGTGGATGTGGTGGTGAGCGCCACGAATGCTACGCGACATAACATAAAGCTCGAGGCGGGGCGCCTGACGCTGAAGTACGACGGCTCGCAGGTGGCGATGCTGCAGCTCTATGATCCTGTGCTGCTGCCCAAGCGCTTCTCCGGTGAGATTGAGATGTCGTTCAAGATGAAGATCTATGACCCGTTCGGAGCTATGGCTGTCGCGGGTCGGTTGAAGCGCGGCGATAC
>CAYYUW010000109.1:0-9571 GCA_964474985.1 uncultured Alistipes sp.
CGTGACGCTTTTGGACGGTGCCGAGACAGAGTTGAAAGCGACCGTGGCAGCGGATATGAAGAACGGGCGCTACACTTTAAGTAACAACCTTATACGATTGAATGCCATAGCGATGAGTATCGACGGCTGGGTTCAGACTTCGGACACTGCAGTAGATATGGATTTGCGTCTTAACAGCGAGCGCATAGGATTCCGCGAACTGCTGTCGATGATTCCGGCATTCTACACGCGCGACTTCAAGAACCTGTCGGCCGCAGGCGATATGCAGTTGTCGGCTTGGGCAAAGGGCACGATGCAGGGCAACAGGCTGCCGGCATTCGATGTGCAGCTGGCGGTTGCCGACGGCAGTTTCAAGTATTCCGCACTGCCCAGATCGGTAGACAATATTAATATAGCGGCCCGCATATCGAACGACGGCGGTACAGCTGACGATACCCGTATAGACATATCGCGCTTCGGGCTGACACTGGCCGGCAATTCGCTGACCGCATCGCTGTCGGCCTCGACCCCAATAAGCGACCTGCAGTTCGACGCTGCGGCCGACGGCAGAATCGATCTCGGTGCGATAAAGGATGTATATCCGCTGGATGACTCGATATCGCTTTCCGGCACGGTCACAGCCAACGTGAAGGTGGCGGGACGTATGTCCGACATCGAGCACGAGCGTTACGAGTCGATTGCAGCGCAGGGGCGTCTGACAATAGAAAATATGACGGCGCACCTGTCGGGCATTCCCGAAGTGCAGATCGGCCGCGCCGCAGCGGCCATATCTCCCGCCGCAATGACCCTCTCCCAACTCGACGTAAAGGTGGGGCGCAGCGATCTCAAGGCTGCAGGCTCGCTGTCCAACTACTTGGGTTATGCTATGCGCGGCGACGTACTCAGGGGGCGCCTGAAGATATCCTCGACACTGCTCGATGTGAACGAACTGACAGGTGAAAGCAGCGGAGCCGAGGAGAGCGGCGAACAGGCCGACAGCACGGCAGACAGGACCATGTCGGCGATAAAGGTTCCCGAGAACCTCGATCTGGCGATGACGGCCGATATCGAAAAAATACTGTTTGCCAAGATGCAGATCGAAGATTTCTCCGGCGAGTTGAGCGTAAAGGACGGCACGGTCGATATGAAGCGACTGGCAATGAAGGCATTCGGCGGCTCGATATCTACGTCAGGCTCCTACTCCACCGCCGGCGGCAAAGAGTCGTCGCCGGCACTCGCCCTGTCGGCGAATATTGCCGGAGCATCCTTCTCGCGCACATTCGACGAGATAGATATGATCAAGGCTATCGTCCCCATATTCGCCAAAACCGGCGGCGACTACTCGATGAAGATCGACCTGACAGCCCGAATGACCGAGACGATGGGCGTGGCTCCCGAAAGCGTGAACGCCGAGGGCAGCATAAGCTCGGCCAACATAAACATTCACAATATCAAGGCGCTCGATGTGCTGGCCGCAACGCTCGGCAACGAGAAGCTGCGCACCATCGAAGCGCGCGATGTGACCGTTCCCTTTACCGTTGCGGACGGGCGGCTGACCACTGCGCCCTTCGACATAAAAATGGGCAGCATAGCGATGAACCTGTCGGGCAGCACTGGCATCGACCAAAGCATAGACTATACGGCCAAGGTTACCCTTCCCGAGGGCGCTGCAGGCGGTTATGTCCAGAGGGTCAATGTCCTTATAGGCGGCACGTTCTCGTCGCCCAAGGTTACGCTCGGCGTGAAGGATATGGTTACGGATGCGCTGAAAAACACTGTGGGCGCCAAACTCGCCGGCAAAGTGACGGGTACTGCCGACCGTACGGAGCAGATCGAGAAGCTGCGGGCCGAGGCCGACGCTGCAGCAGCCAAGTTGGTAGAAGCGGCCGAGAAGCAGCGCGACAAGTTGGTCGGGGCGGCCAAAAGCCCGATAGCCAAGGTTGCGGCGCAGAAGAGCGGCGACGCGTTGGTGCGCAAGGCAGAACAGCAGGCCAAGAAGCTGCGCTCGGAGGCAGAGAAGAAGATCGAAGCGCTGCAGAACGGCAGCGAGGAGTAACCCCGCTGCCCTGCAAGACAAAATAGCGGTTCCATTTCGGGACCGCTATTTTTGGCATAAAAAAGGGTAAGCTACTTATATCGCACCGCTACAACCGCCTACCCTTGCTCGCTTCCGCGCCTAGGGGGATTCAGCAGGAGCTGGTCGTATAAGACTTACCCGATGCAAAGATAGGTATTTTTCTTATATTTGCAAAAAATTTGCGGAACTTATGAACCGAACGATAAAAAGAGCCGTCATTACGACCGCCGCTGCGATAGTGGCGATCGGTGCTGCGGCGGCATTCACAGTACTCTACACCACTCGCGCAGACTGCGTTAAGACTGAGCGCGAAATATACCTGCCCACAGGCTCGGACTACGGCGCTCTGCTCGATTCTCTCGGGCGGGAGACGATCCGCTTCCGCCGCGTGTTCGACCTCTATGCCCGCCATATCGGTCTCGACCGCAATGTCAAGGGCGGCCACTACACCATCAGCTCGCCTATGACAGTAATAGGCGCTGCGCGGATGTTCAACCTCGGGCTGCAGACGCCTGTAATGGTGAAGATCAACAACGTACGCACGCCGGCACACCTCGCCGGAAAGCTCGCCCGACAGATCGAGGCCGACTCCGCCGCTATACTCTCGACTTTGACCGACAAGAAGATAGCCGAACAGGTAGGTTTCGACTCGCTTACGCTGTTTTCGATGTTCATCCCCAATTCATACGAATTTTACTGGACGGTAACGCCCGAGCAGTTGGTAAAGCGGATGCGCCGCGAGTACGACGCATTTTGGACGGCCGAGCGGGACGCGAAACGCAGCCGCAGCGGACTGTCGCGGTTGGAGGTTATGACGCTGGCCTCGATAGTCAACGAGGAGACCCGACAGAGCGACGAGATGGCCACCGTTGCGGGGGTATATGTCAACCGGCTGCGCCGCGGGCAAAAGCTGCAGGCCGATCCGACGGTGAAATACGCCGTTGGCGACTTCTCGCTGCGCCGCATCCTACACTCGCACCTGAAGGTGGAGTCGCCCTACAATACATATCTGCATGCCGGACTGCCGCCTTCGCCGATATGTATGCCTTCGATCGAGGCGATAGACGGCGTACTCAATTTCGAGGAGCACAAATACCTCTATTTTTGCGCACGTCCGACCTTCGACGGCCACCACAATTTCGCCGCCACATACTCCGAGCATCTGCGCAATGCCCGCGCCTACACCTCGGAGCTGAACAAGCGCAAGATTTACAAATAGCTGCCGGCTGTCGACGCACAGGGGCAGGCTCGTGCATATCCGCACGGTCCTGCCCCTGTTTTTAATTCGTCAGACGAAAATATTTACAAAAAACAGCGTCGGATATGGTAGTTATGTAAATATTTAGTATTTTTGTAAAAATTATAAATTCGACACGACCAATTATGACATCACTCAAGGAATTTTTCAATCAGCACGAGGCGGATCTTCTGAAAGGCATTTCGCACAAGAACAGCCTTATCAAGCGCAACATCATTGCCTTTATGGCTGTAAACGGACAGTGTACGCTCGCCGAGCTGACCAAAGAGTTGCACATAAGCGTTCCGACCATAACCAAGCTCGTGCAGGAGCTTGTGCAGGAGGACATCGTCACCGATCTGGGCAAGGTGGAAACCCCGGGCGGCCGCCGTCCCAACATCTTCGGACTGGCCAACTCAGCCATATATTTCGCCGGCATAGACATCGGCCGCGACAACATACAGTATGTGCTCACCGACCTGCAGAACAACGTTATCCGCAAGCAGTGCGACAACGAATTCGAACTGGTGGACCGTCCGCAGTGCCTCGAGCGCATCTGTACCGGCATCTCCGACTTCATCGACAACTGCGGCGTCGACCGCAGCAAGATCCTCGGCATCGGCGTATGTATGGCCGGCCGCGTCAACCCCAACACCGGCCGCAGCTACAAATACTTCACCTCGAGCGAACGCTCCCTGCGCGAGATATTCGAGGAGCGCGCCGGCGTCCGCGTGCTGCTTGAAAACGACACCCGCGCCCGCTGCTACGCTGAGTACAGCCTCACCCGCTCCAAGGAGGAGAACAATATGGTTTACCTGCATCTGGGTCGCGGCGTGGCGATCGGCATTGTGATGGACGGCGAACTGTACTACGGCAAGAGCGGTTTCGCCGGCGAGTTCGGCCACACCCCCTTCTTCGACAACGAGATCATCTGCTCGTGCGGCAAGAAAGGCTGCCTCGAGACTGAAGTTTCGGGTATCGCCATAGAGCAGAAGATGGTGCGCAAGATCAAGTCGGGCATCAACTCGATCCTCCGCTCGAAGGTCGACGCCGGAGAATCGATACACATCGACGACATAATCGACGCCGCCCGTCACGACGACAACCTGTCGATCGAACTGGTCGAGGAGGCAGGCGAGAAGGTCGGCAAGAGCGTAGCGTTCCTTATCAACATCTTCAACCCCGAGACGGTCGTTATCGGCGGCAATCTGGCCGCTGCGGGCGACTATCTGATGCTGCCGCTCAAGTCCGCGACCAACAAATACTCGCTCAACCTCGTCTACAAGGATACCAAGTTCCGCATCTCGAGTCTCGACGACAGCGCCGGCGCCTTGGGAGTGTCGATGCTGATCCGCAACAAGATCATCGGTCTGTAGTATGCTCCGCGGACGCGACATACGTCTGCGGGCGTTGGAGCCGGACGACGTGGAACCTCTGTACCGTTGGGAAAACGACCCGACGGTATGGGGCGTAAGCGGCACCCTGACGCCCTTCTCGCGCGAAGTATTGCGGCAGTTCATCGACCAGCAGCGCCTCGACATATACACTACGCACCAGCTGCGATTAGTCGCCGTGCGCAACGACGACGATCGGCCGGTAGGTACCGTCGACCTGTTCGATTTCGATCCCTACAACCGCCGCGCCGGCGTCGGCATACTCGTCTGCGGTGAGGAGCGCAAGCACGGATATGCTACCGAGTCGCTCGCGCTGCTTGTGGAATATGCCCGCGACGTGCTGCTGCTCAACCAGCTATATTGCGACATAGACACGGACAACACACCCTGCCGCGCCCTCTTTTTGGGACAGGATTTCGTCGAGTGCGGCGTGCGTATGCGCTGGCGTCTGACGCCCGACGGCTGGAAAGACGTCGTAACGATGCAATTAATACTGTAAACAATACAGCAAAAAAGCCGGCGGCTGCAAATCGCGTTGCAACCGCCGGCTTCGTTTATACCGCCGCAGCGGCGAGGTTTACAGCGAAGCCTTCGACACTACGTCGGCATCTTTGTTCACCTTCTTGATCAAACCCTGAAGCACAGCACCCGGGCCAAGCTCCACGAACGAGTCGGCGCCGTCGGCGATCATATTCTTCACGATATAGGTCCAGCGCACCGGAGCCGTCAGCTGGGCGATAAGGTTGGCCTTGATCTTCTCAGGATCGGTATAGGGCTTGGCGTCCACATTCTGGTAAACAGGACATACGGGAGCCTTGAACGGCGCAGCCTCGATAGCGGCCTGCAGCTCGACCTTGGCAGGCTCCATAAGCGGCGAGTGGAACGCTCCGCCCACCGGCAGACGCAGAGCGCGGCGGGCGCCTGCAGCCTTCAACTTCTCGCAAGCCTCGTCCACGGCCTCGATCGAGCCGGAGATGACCAGCTGGCCCGGGCAGTTGTAGTTGGCGGCTACCACTACGCCGTCGATAGCGGCGCAGACATCTTCGACAACCTTGTCTTCAAGGCCGAGAATGGCGGCCATAGTCGAGGGCTGAGCCTCGCAGGCCTTCTGCATAGCTGCGGCACGCTTGGCCACCAAACGCAGACCGTCCTCGAAGTCGAGTGCACCGGCAGCGACCAATGCGCTGAACTCGCCGAGCGAGTGGCCGGCAACCATATCGGGACGGAACTCGTCGCCCAAAGCCTTGGCCATAATCACTGAATGGAGGAATACAGCAGGCTGGGTCACGAAAGTCTGCTTCAGCTCGTCGGCCGTACCGCCGAACATAATGTCGGTGATGCGGAAACCGAGAATCTCGTTAGCCTTTTCGAAGAGTTCCTTTGCGGCGGGGACATTCTCGTAGAGGTCCTTGCCCATACCCGAGAACTGCGCGCCCTGACCGGGGAATACAAATGCTTTCATAATCTATACGTTTTATTTTTATGTTCTTGGCAACAGCGCAAAGGTAGTGATTCTTCGTATAAAACGAGCACGTTTTGATTAATTGTTGATAATTTGACGCCGGCAGGTATCGGAAATCACCCGAATTTTTGTTAAAATTGCAGGATTAAATTATGGTGCGCGGTATGCCCCGATACACCATAACAGCATAAACAAGACTATGTTAGCAATTATTTTCTACCTGATTCTCAGCATCGCCTGCACGGTTATGATGATCATATCGGCACTGACGTTAGTACTGCTCAGACCCTTCGACCCTGCCCGCCGCTGCATCCACGAACAGTCGCGCCTGCTTACGCGCCTTTTCTTCGGACTGCCGCCCGCTTGGCGTATCGAGGTCGGCGGAATGGAGAAGATAGACCGCCGCACGCCATACGTCATTACGATCAACCACTCGAATATGGTCGACATCCCGCTGCTCTACCGGCTGCCTCTGAATTTCCGCTGGGTATCCAAGCGCGAGGTGTTCCGCACCCCCTTCTTCGGGCAGTTCTTGGTTCTGCACGGTGATATCTGCATCGACCGCTCGTCGTCGGGCGCCATGGCAAAGGTGCTCGAGCAGGGCAAGAAATGGATCGGCCGCGGCGCCTCGGTAGCGATATTCCCCGAGGGCACCCGCTCGAAAGACGGCGAGATACACCGCTTCAAGGCCGGCGCATTCACGCTGGCCAAGGAAGCCGGAACGGCCATACTGCCGGTAGTGTTCCACGGCACAGACACGCTGTTCATCAAGGGCTGGCGGCTGCCGTGGCGCCACACCTTCCGCATCGAGGTGCTCGATCCCATACCGGCCGAAACCGTCGCAGCGACCGAAACCAAAGCGCTGAGCGATATGGTGCGCGAGAGGATGCTGGCCGTGAAAGAAGATCTGAAAAAACGATAACAAATCATATATGGCAGAACCCGTACAATACAACGATTCGGATATAAAAACCCTCTCTACCCGCGACCAGATGCGTCTGCGACCGGGTATGTGGATCGGCAATCTCGGCGACGGCTCGCAGCCCGACGACGGCATCTACACCCTTCTCAAGGAGGTTGTGGACAACTCCGTCGACGAGTTCATCATGGGCGCCGGAAAGACGATCGAGATAACCATAGAAGACAAGCGCGTCACCGTGCGCGACTACGGCCGCGGCATTCCGCTGGACAGTCTGGCCAACGCCGTCTCGAAAATCAACACCAGCGGCAAATACGGGTCCGGAGCATTCAAGAAGACCGTCGGTCTGAACGGCGTGGGTGTCAAGGCCGTGAATATGATGTCGAGCACCTTCGTCGCCCGCAGCGTACGCGACGGCGAAGCCCGCACGGTAAGCTACCGCACCGGTTTGGAGGAGAGCGACCGTCGTGAAAGCGGCGTGCAGGAGAAAAACGGCACGATGATAAGCTACACGGTCGACGAGGATGTCTTCGGCCCGTACGAATACAACTTCGAATACATCGAGCAGCGCCTGCGCAACTATACATACCTCAATCAAGGTCTTACGATACGTTTCAACGGCACGCCGTACGTTTCGAAAAACGGACTGTTGGACCTGCTGACCGAGAATATGTCGGGCGAGGAGCCGCTCTACCCTATTATCCACCTCAAGGGCAAGGATATCGAGGTGGCTATCACCCACGGCACGGGCTACGGCGAGACCTTCTACTCGTTCGTGAACAGTCAGAACACATTCCGCGGCGGCACGCATCAGGCTGCGCTGCGCGAGGCTGTGGCCAAGGTGGTCAAGGAGTTCTACAAAAAGGATTACGACCCGTCGGACGTCCGCACCTCGATCGTGGCGGCCATAAGCGTCAACGTCGAGGAACCCGGGTTCGACTCGCAGACCAAGACGCGATTGGTATCCAAGGATATGGAGCCTAACGGTCCTACGGTGCGCCAGTACATTATCGATTTCCTGAAAGAGGAACTTGACAACTACCTGCACAAGCATCCCGACACGGCCGCGGTGCTCAACAAAAAGATCCTCGAGAACGAAAAGGAGCGCAAGGCCATTTCGGGCGCGCAGAAGAAGGCGCGGGAGATGTCCAAAAAGGTGTCGCTCAACAACAAGAAGCTGCGCGACTGCAAGATACACCTATGCGACAAGAACGACCGCGCCGAGGAGTCGATGATATTCATCACGGAGGGCAACTCGGCGAGCGGTTCGATCACCAAAAGCCGCGACGTGCTGACGCAGGCGGTATTCTCGCTGCGGGGCAAGCCGCTGAACTGCTTCGGCCTGACCAAAAGGGTGGTCTACGACAACGAGGAGTTCAACCTGCTGCAGGCGGCGCTGAACATCGACGAAGATATGGACAACCTCCGCTACAACAAGGTCATAATAGCCACCGATGCCGATGTGGACGGAATGCACATACGTCTGCTGCTCATGACATTTTTCCTGCAGTTCTTCCCCGATGTGATACGTCAGGGGCATCTGTACGTGCTGCAGACGCCGCTGTTCCGCGTGCGCAACAAGAAGGAGACCCACTACTGCTACAGCGAGGAGGAGCGGCAGCGTGCTATAGCACGGTGCGGCGCTTCGGCCGAGATAACGCGATTCAAAGGTTTGGGCGAAATCTCGCCCGAGGAGTTCGGCGAGTTCATCGGCGAGAGGATGCGATTGGACAAGGTGCGCCTGACAAAGGACGACCCGATACACGATATGTTGGAGTTCTATATGGGAAAGAATACGTTCGACCGTCAGAACTTCATCATCGACAACCTGCGTATCGAGGAGGATCTCGTGGAGGATTTGGAAAAGTATAACGCCAACGAAGCCGTATAAAGGAAAATGGAGGAAAACAACAATATAAACGACGAGCTGATCCTCGGCGCCGAGACCGCCGAGGAACGTTCCAGCGGCAAGTTCGACCGGCTGACCGAAGATGCCAGCGGCACGCGAAAGCTCACCGGAATGTACAAGAACTGGTTTCTGGATTACGCCTCGTACGTGATTCTGGAACGCGCCGTCCCGCACGTCGAGGACGGACTGAAGCCCGTGCAGCGGCGTATACTGCACTCAATGAAGCGTATGGACGACGGTCGCTACAACAAGGTGGCCAACATTGTGGGACACACGATGCAGTTTCACCCGCACGGCGACGCGTCGATAGGCGACGCACTGGTGCAGCTCGGACAGAAGGATCTGCTTATAGACTGTCAGGGTAACTGGGGCAACATCTTCACCGGCGATCCGGCCGCAGCACCGCGATATATCGAGGCGCGACTGTCGAAATTCGCACTCGATGTAGTCTTCAACCCCAAGACCACGGAGTGGATGCTGTCATACGACGGCCGCAATCAGGAACCAGTGACACTTCCCGTCAAGTTCCCGCTGCTGCTGGCGCAGGGCGTCGAAGGCATTGCCGTGGGTCTCGCGTCGAAGATTCTGCCTCAC